>JBDLWG010000117.1:0-2506 GCA_039804385.1 Bacteroidota bacterium | reverse complement strand
TGTAACCTGCAACGGCATTGATGCGGTGTTTTTTACCAAATTCTTTGTTGTAACTCAGCGTATTTTCCCATTGCCAAAATTGCGATTTTCCGTTGCCAACAGAAAGGAAATCTTGCGTCCGCACTTGACTTGCTGACACCTTGAAAACGGGTTCATAAGTACGGTATTTATTGCTCTGAATATCGCCACCAAAACTGGAACGGAAGGTAAAATCTTTCAAAATTTTTATTTCGCCATAAACATCGCCCATCGCTCTTGCGCCTTTGGCAACATTGTTGGAATATTCGAGCGAAGCGGCAGGGTTTCCGATTGCCGTACCGAAAAAAGTTGGGTCAGAATACTTGCCCAAACTGTCTTTGATAGGAAAAACCGAAGGCATCCGATATGCGCCCAACACGACATCGGGCTTGACATTTGACGTGTTTTTTGCCAAATTTATGTTGTGTCCGACTTTTACAAAAGCGTTCAGATTATAGACTGCATTGAAACGCAAATTCATTTGTTCAAAATCAGAACCAATCAAAATTCCGTCTTGTTTGAAATAGCCTGCGCTGATATTATACGAGTTTTTTTGAGTGCCTCCCGAAGCCGAAAGTTGTACATTTTTCATATTGGCATCGTCAAAAATCGCATCTTGCCAATTCGTTCCTTCGCCCAATGCGCTTGGGTTTGGGTATCTTTTGGTGTCGCCACTGTACTCGTTATAGAGTTGTGCAAACTCGCTGGCGTTCGCCATTTTTATTTGCCGAATGACTTTTTGATTTCCATAATAACTTGACAATGAGATAGTTGTCTTGCCATCAGTTGAGCCTTTTTTAGTCGTGACCATGACCACGCCGTTTGCGCCACGAGAGCCATAAATCGCCGTGGCAGAGGCATCTTTCAAGACTTCGATGCTCTCTATATCGTTCATATTCAGCGTTTTAATATCATCTAAAATGATACCGTCCACGACATAAATCGGCGAAGCATTATTGAGCGTTCCGACACCTCGAATTCGGACAACCGCACCTGCGCCTGGCTCGCCCGAAACAGGCGTAACCTGCACTCCTGCGACCCGACCTTGCAAGGCTTGTTCGACAGAAGAAGTCGGCAATTGCGCCAATTCTTTTGCCTTGACCGTACCTACCGCACCCGTCAAATCACTCTTTTTTACAGTACCGTAACCAACGACAACGACATCGTTAAGTAACTGATTGTCAGTGCTTAACGTAATCGTCAAACGAGATTGATTGTTAATCGCAACTTCCAACGGCGTGTAACCTGTATAACTCAACAACAAGGTTTCAGAACCGCTTTTTACAGACAGTGAAAAATTGCCGTCTATGTCCGTTACCGTTCCTTGCGTTGCGTCTTTTACGCTGATGGATGCGCCAATTAAGGCTTCGGCAGTGGCGGCATCAGTGACTGTTCCGCTGACTTGGAATTGGGCTTGCAGGTTTTGGTTTACACCAAAAAATAGCGACAAGAAAAAGATTTTATGTAAAATGTATTTTTTCATATTTGAGTATTTTAAAATGAAAATCTTAATTTTTAGTCAAAAAGTAGAAAGATATTGCAAATTTCAGAAAAAATCTTTATTTTTGCAGAAAATATTATCATAATGATGCAGTTAATGACCTTAGAGCAAATTGTCGCTCAATTTCCTAATCAATGGGTTTTAATCGGAAATCCCGAATTGAAAAACCCAAGTATCAACGGTACGATTATGCAACGTTTGATACAAGGCATTGTGCTTTTGGCAAGTAAGGACAAACGTGAATTAGCCTATCAATCCAAAGACATCGTTCAAAATTATGAAGAAACCGCTTGTGTTTATACTGGCGAAGTTGCTCAAAATAGAATATTTTTGTTATGAAAAAAACTACTTTTGAGCGCCAACACGAAGATCATTTAATCATAATTGATTGTAAAATACAACGGCACAAAGTTTTTTTAGCCTTAGATACAGGTGCTTCTCATACTACTGTTGATTTGACCGCTTTGATTATTGCAGGATATAGCCTAAAAGATGCTATCCGTGAAATTGAAATCGAAACAGCAAGCGGTGTTATCAACGGTTATGTTTTCAAAGTAAAAGAATTTAGAGCATTTGATACTATTTTACAAGATATTGAAATTTGCGCTTATGACTTTTTCACTAACCATGTACTCACTGATTTCGATGGTGTATTGGGTTTAGACTTTTTCAAAGGTAAAAAATTTTGTATTGATATGAATAATAGTGAAATTACGTTACAATAGATTTCAAAAAATTTGCTTATCAAAGCAAAGATAGCATTTTTGGAGATAAAATAGTATTTTTTTAGACTATACGAATATTGATATAAGCGGAATGAAAAATCCCATGAAATTATTGAAATTTCATGGGATTTTTTATTAAAACTAATTCTTCTAAATCTGTGTATTATAATTTATCAATATTTTCATAAATATCTGATAATGAAATGCTTACACCAATTGAATTAAGATATATCGAGCCTCCTTCATCTATAATAGTTGTGAT
>JBDLWG010000116.1:0-14136 GCA_039804385.1 Bacteroidota bacterium | reverse complement strand
AGCGTTGGTTTTTAAATGAGCTTTGGTAAAAATTGTTGTCATAATGATGAATGATGAATGATGAATGATGAATGATGAATTTTATTTTGTAACTAATTTTTAATCAATGAATTATAAAATATCAAATATCCTATTCATCATTCATCATTCATCATTCATCATTATTTAAATGGGTTCTTGTACGTAATACATGTCAATCATGCCTTTGTTTTTAGCGGGAATTTTGCCGCGATGTATGGTTTTAAAATCATATTTGATTAATTCATAAGTGGCTTCAGAAACATTTAATTTGCCCGCTTCACATTTGTCCTGCAACCGCGCTGCAATATTAACCGTATCGCCCCAAATATCATAAGCAAATTTGTTCACGCCAACGACTCCCGCAACCACAGGTCCCGTATGAATGCCAATTTTAGCTTCAAAATATGGTTCATTTTTCCGCATTTTCTCCGCTTTGACCTCGTTTAAATATTGTTGAATCTCCAAAGCCGCCTTAATAATCGGAATCGGCGTAGCAATCTTGTCGGACAAACCCGATGCACACATGTATGCGTCACCAATGGTTTTAATTTTTTCGAGTTTATACTGCGCGACGATAAAGTCAAACGCTTTGAAATACGTATCCAACTCGAAAACCAACTGTTCGGGGGTAAGTTGCTCAGAGATTTTGGTAAAGTTGTTGAAATCAGTAAACATCACAGACGCGTTTTCATGTCGTTTGGGTTGAGCTTTGCCTGTATTTTTAAGTTCCAACGCAATCGGCGCGGGTAAAATGTTGAGCAACAACTCTTCTGAACGCTGTTTTTCGTCTTCAATGAGTTTATTTTTTTCTTGCAGTGCCTTTTTTTGCTTTTGATTATCCAGATAGCGTTTGAAAATCAGGGCAACCAGCACGAGCGCGAAACCTAAAATTAACAACAAAATGTTTCTAAAATGAGTCGCTTGTTCAATTTCCACTTCATGTTCTCGCTCCACTTGTTCGCGGGCGAGTTCATTCATGGCATTATCATCTTCCAATGCTTTGACCAATTTCATTTTTTGTGCCGCCACTTTTTCGGCTTTATCCTTGAGTTGGGTCACATTTTGCAATTGAGCATCTTTGGCAGAAGCGGTTTGCTTCACTTCTTTGTTTTCTTGTACTAAATCTTTCTCTTTTTGTTTCAATTGACCGAGCGCGTTGGTCAAATCCGACTGTTGTTTTTGCATTTCGCCGATTTCGGTTGCCAATTTAGTGCGGTCGGATTCCAAAGCCTCTTTTTCTTTTTTAAATTCGGAACGCAAACGGGTCATTTCCGCAACACTCGTAGGCGCGGGACGGACTGGAACGGGCAATCCTGTACCTGTTTTAGTGCCTGTTGTCGGAGTTGCGCCCGCCGCAGTGGTTGCACCACCCGCATTGGGTTGAGCCACATTGCGAATATCTTTGGCTTGTTGCGCGTAAGCAGCTGCTTCGCCATTATTGCCTGTGCGTTTAGCCAGTGCCGATAATTTATCTAAAATCTTGCTGGATAAATCCGCATCTCCATGTTCATTCGAGGCTTTCAACGCCTCTTTATAACGCAAACGCGCTCCACTATGGTCGCCCCGCCGCGCAAAACCATCTGCATTCAGCGAAGTTGCCCGCGCTTGCATGGCTTTATTACTCAATTCTTCAGCTAAAAGCGATGCCGCATGCGCAACTTCGGATGCTTTTGCAGGAACGCCAGTGGACATATATTTTTCAGCGCACTTATATAAAAGGTTCAATTTCTGAACTTTATCTTGCGTTGCGTTGGCTTGTTGCTCTAACGCTGCGGCGGTTTGCGCGAAGGTTGCCATCGGTAATAGCAACAGGACAATAATTTGTATAATTTTAATCATTCGAATAATATGCGTTCTTTCTGCAAATTTACGCAAATCTAAGAGTGGTACGCTAATTATAACCATTTTTTTTAAAACGATTGTGTAAAAAGGCATTTTTCCAACTTGCGAATCGCTTGAAAAGGCATTGAGTAAGGTGTCGGTGAATAAGGTGAACATAGTGCTTAACGCAATAAGGTGTTTTATGTAATTTAAATTTTCAAATTGGGTTTAAATTCGATGTTGGAGATAGCAAAAGTCATACCGACCGAATCCATTTGTTTAAAAAAAGAATGGTTTATTTTTGGGATTCGTGTTTGAAAAAACATACTTTTGTTGTTAAAATGAGTTAAATCAATGGAAAAACAACTTATTCTCATGCAACCTTTTGCCTTTTTTGCATCTTCTTTCTTAAAAAGAAGCCATCATGTTTGCAAAAAAAACAGACTTTTGGGCGAAAGCCTATCAACAAAATGCGCCAAAATTATTGGCTTTGTGCCGCCGTTATGTCAGTGACGCGAGCAAAGCAGAGGATTTGATGCACGATGCGTTTGTGACGGCGATTCATAAACAAGCGCATTTTCAAGGAAAAGGGCATTTTGAAGGTTGGCTTGCGAAAATTACACTGAATACGGTTTTGATGTATTTGCGGCAGGACAAACAATTCCATAAAATGTTGCATCAAATGCCTATGGCTGATTCCATAGAAGTTCTTTTGGATTCAGAATTGGAATGTATTTCAAATCGTCAAATAATACAATCTGTTGATTTTGAATCTAATATGCTTTTAGAAATCATTAATTTATTGCCTGAGCATCATAAAACAGTGTTTAACCTATATGTTTTAGAGCATTTTAGTCATCAGCAAATTGCGGAGGCATTAGGGATTAGTGTTGGCACGTCTAAATCGCATTTGGCAAGAGCGCGTAAAAAAATTCAGCATCTTTTAGTTCAAAAAGCCATTGAAATGAAGCAAAATCGTCGAAAAATCATTTATCTGCCTATTTTAGGAAAAAAGGAGGATTATTTAAATGAATTATTTCAAAAAAAATTATCGAATCATGTCATTCAACCTAAATCATTACCACCTCATTTAAAAAATTTGTTTGAAAAAATGCCTGCGCCAAAACCTTATTGGGCGCAATTAAGTTTATGGGTTTCAATCTTGGGCGGTACTCTTTTTTCATGGAAATCGTTGAATGCACCTGCGCCGACCCTCAAAACACTGACCTCTATTGCGGCAAAAGAAAATAATTTGGAGACAAATTCTTATCAAAATAAAATTCAAATAATTGATAATCAAAAGATTACACTCGTTAAACCCATTTTAAAACCAACAATTTCTATTTTAAAACCAATAGCGGTTTCCGTAGATTCGCCTATTACTGTGATTGTTAAAAAACAAATCATTTTACGAGATACGATTTACCAATTAGATGAAAATGATTAAAATAAAACTTATTGTTTTGTTGATACTGTTTAACGATGTTTTGTATAGTCAGAAAACATTGAATCCAATTATATATGTTTATGATACCATTCGCATCCATGATACGATTCGCATCCGCAGACCGCGCATGAGTGAAAAATTACCCTTGCATTGGGTTGAAAAATCGCTTGAAATACCTCCGAAAACTGCCACCTTTTCCAATCAAAGCATCTTATCTTCAAAACAATTATTCGTTCCAAAACAAAATAATAAGATGAAAAAAAATATTTTATGGGCAATGATGCTCTGGACTTTACCCGATTTGGTTGCGCAAAACCATTGGAATTTGGCTATTGGCGGCGGCGCGCATCAGATGAAAGTTGGGAACAGACCATTGACTTACATAGATGGTGATGAACCTGTGGTTCACTTTACAAACCCCACTTCCCACCTTCAAGTTGGAATCAATTGGTTTCGATATGCATTCAACAAACAATTCATTTATGGGGCTGGTTTAGATTATCATCATATGTTTGCCAATCATTTTCAACCTGTTGAAGCATATAGTCTATATGAGCGAGCACAATTTTTTAAATTCAATTGGTCGTTGTGGAGCTTACCTATTTATGCACAATGGAATGCTAAATTCGTAAAACCATTGTTGGGTGTTGTATTAGATTATAAAAATGTATCAGATGAATGGACACCTACACCCACACCTATATATTTCATTGGAACCATGCGTATCCCTAATAGCCCGAAACCGAATAAAGAGTTGAAATTATCCTTTTTAGCAGGTGCAGAAGTGCCACTTTCTAAAAAATATGCTGTACGGCTCAATTATGTCCATGAATTATTAGGTAGCGAACGGTGGGCTATTTCTTGGGATGAATCTTATGAGGCAAGTAATTTCAAAATCAAAAACGACCGTTTTGAACTGACTTTGGTAACCCATTTAAACGAATGGTAGGAATCGGGAAACAACGATTTCTGCTTTGGAAAAAGTACGAAATAGGATGCTTCTGATTTGAAGGATTGCAAGGATATATCTTTTCTAAATGAGTTGAAAATAAATTCGAGTACAACTTGCGTCCAGTTTCAAACTTGACGCAAGTTTAGTTTACCAACTGATGTAGGACAAGTATATTTTGGGTTGAAAAGCGCAAATGGGGACTTAAAACATCCTTTTTATCCTTCAAATCAGAAGCATCCTATTTCGAACCTTTTCCAAAGCGGAAACGGTTGATTTCCCCACTACAATGCTTTTTTTTGATTTTTTTGGAAAAATCAATCTACTTTAAAAATCTTTCCTATATTCGCATTTTTTAGAATCATCTAATACAATACGAGTGATAGATATTGGCATTAACCTCATCAATAAAAGATTTCCTGATATTCCCGAAGTCATCGAAAGGGCAAAATTCGTGGACGTAAAGCAGATGATTTTGACAGGTACAAGCCTCATTGCATCGCAAAAATCATTGCAATGGGCTCAGAAATATCCCAAAACGTTCTATGCAACCGCAGGAGTCCACCCGCATCATGCCAAAGATTGGGATGCAACCGTCGAATCGCAAATCAAAAAAATAGCGGCAGCACCTGAAATTGTTGCGATTGGCGAATGTGGTTTGGATTTTGACCGCGATTTTTCGCCCCGCCCTGTGCAAGAATCTTGTTTTCGGGCGCAATTGGCATTGGCAATTGATTGTCAAAAGCCCCTTTTTTTGCATGAACGGGCTGCTTTTGACCGTTTTGTGGGCATTATGACGGAATATCAAGGCAAATTGCCGAAAGCAGTGGTACATTGTTTCACAGGTTCGGTTGCAGAAGCGAAAACCTATTTGGATATGGGTTTTTACATCGGTTTGACGGGCGCGGTGACGGATGAACGTCGATTTGGACATTTGAAAGACGTGATAAAAATGATTCCGACCGATAGATTGATGGTTGAAACGGATGCGCCTTTCATGTTGCCGAAAAATATACGCAATCCGCCCGCCGATAGACGGAATGAACCTTGCTATCTGCCTTATATCGTGCGTTACATCGCTACGCATAGTCAGAAATCCGAAAAAACGATCATGGAAAATACGACGAAAGTGACAAAAGCCTTTTTTGGTATTTGAGAATCCAAAATTGCGTGTTACTTTTGCGCCGCGTAGGACAATTGGAACCAATGTAGTAGGTCGCGCCGACAGAACGGGGTAGAGGGAGCAAAATTTTTAAAAATGATTTTTTTTGCAAAAAAAATCATTTTTAAAAATTTTGCTTCTTCTGGAAGTTTTTCTTTTCCACAAACCTTATTTTTAGGAATGCTACTTCACTTGTTCCAATGTCCCTATAAAACGCATAAAACATTGATTATCAAACTGGTACGATGTAAAATCGTGCTGCATAACCAAATACGCAATGAGCGAAATCGTAGATGTACGGGCGAGACAAGTATTGGACTCTCGCGGCAATCCGACTGTGGAAGTCGAAGTTTATACAGAAGACGGCGCAATGGGACGCGCCATCGTGCCATCCGGTGCAAGTACAGGCTCTCATGAAGCCGTTGAATTGAGGGATAATGATAAGAAAAAATATCTTGGCAAAGGGGTTTTGAAAGCAGTTCAGAACGTGCATGATATTTTGATGCCCGAATTGGTCGGATTAGATGCAACCGAACAACGCCAAATTGACGCATTGATGCGCGAGTTGGACGGTACGAAAAATAAAGGTAAAATTGGGGCAAATGCGATTTTGGGTGTTTCTTTGGCGGTTGCGAAAGCGGCGGCAGAATCATTGGGGCAACCGTTATACCGTTATATTGGCGGTGTGAATGCGTGTACCTTGCCTGTGCCGATGATGAATATCATCAATGGCGGTTCTCATGCAGATAATAGTATTGATTTTCAAGAGTTTATGATTGTGCCTTTGGGCGCGGATTCGTTTAGTGAAGGGTTGCGGATGGGCGTAGAAGTGTTCCATCATTTGAAAAGCGTTTTGAAAAAGAAAGGTTATTCAACGAATGTAGGGGATGAAGGTGGTTTTGCACCCAATCTTAGAAGTAATGAAGAAGCATTAGAAACTATTTTAATCGCTGTTCAAGCAGCAGGTTATAAAGTTGGGGAGCAAATTTATATTGCGTTAGATGCCGCCGCTTCCGAATTTTATGATGAAAAAGAAAAGGTATATCATTTTAAAAAATCCGATGGACGCAAATTATCGGGTGAAAAGATGGTTGATTTTTGGGCGGATTGGTGCAGACAATATCCGATTTTCAGCATTGAGGATGGTTTGTACGAAGATGATTGGAAATCATGGGGCTTGATGACCAAAATGTTGGGCAAAAAAGTACAATTAGTAGGGGATGATTTGTTTGTAACGAATACAGAGCGTTTGCAACGCGGTATTGATAAGGATGTTGCCAATTCTATTTTGGTGAAAGTCAATCAAATCGGTACGTTGACGGAGACGATTGACGCAGTGAGTTTGGCGCACCGCAATCAATATACGAGTGTGATGAGCCACCGTTCTGGCGAAACGGAAGATGTAACGATTGCAGATTTGGCAGTGGCGTTGAATTGTGGACAAATTAAAACAGGTTCTGCAAGTCGCACTGACCGGATTGCAAAATACAATCAATTGTTGCGCATTGAGGAAGAATTGGGCGTAACAGGCGTTTATTTAGGTAAAAAATTATTAAAAAAATAGTATAATCAACCTTTGGAGGGTTTGAAACCCTCCAAAGGTTTTAATTCGATTCCAACATGCCGGCACCTCAAGAAGTTCCAATGGATGTGGTTTTTAGACCACTGACCAATAAAATACCTGCTTTTTTCTTCAATCGGTACTACCTTGTACTGAGCCTATTCCTCATTTGGTTAGCATTTTTCGACAAAAACAACATGTGGGCGCAATATCGGTTGCAACAAACTTATAAAAAATTGGAAACGGATAAAGTTTTTTTTCAAAAAAAGTTGGAATCCATCAAATTGGAGAAGATTGATATGGCAAATGATAAGGAAAAATTTGCCCGCGAGCAATATTTTATGAAGGCGGCGGATGAAGATGTGTTTGTCATCGAAAAAGAATAATGGATTTTTAAAAAAAAAGGATCCTTTTGCTATAACAATGACTGTAATGCTGTATGTTTGCGGCATCTTGTGTTTAAACCTTTTTTTTTTCATTAAAACAACAATTATTATGAGTAAACTGGATGATGTAATCGCAAAATATGCGGATACGGTGACTATCAAATTAGGCATTACCGATATTGACCATGAATTATTGGTCGCGGTAACGAAATCTTTGGGGCCCCTCATTTATTTAGATGACCCTTCTCGGGTCTCCTGCACAGACCAAGACGAAAAAGACCGCGTTAGAAACAATTTTTTGATTAAAAAATTAGGCTTACCAGAGTCGCCTGATTTAGATGCGGGCATTGACCGCGTTTGTCAAAAAATGGGTTCTGCCAATCGGGATAAATGGAGAGCCGTTTTTTACTACTTGCTCGTACAACATTTCGAGAAAAGAGATTTTTATATTCAACCTGCGGCTTAATTGCCTTTAAAAGGTTAAAATATTTGAATTAAGAATTAGGGAATAAGTAGTTCAATTGAAAGAACCTATACAAAAGGTCGGCGAGGTTGCAACCTCGCCGACCTTAATTCTATGCGAATCTGTTGATTATCAATGAATTCTATTTTGATAATTTATTTCGATACAACTACTTACTTAATTCAAACCTATTATCATAGAGTTAATGAGCATGTTCTAATACGCCTTCTTGAACTTGTTCTGCAATCAATCGTTGTTGCACGTCATTCGGAACGGCGGCATAATCGGCAAATTGGCTTAAAAATTTTGCTTTACCCTGCGTCAAGGAACGCAATGCCGTCGAATATTGATGCAATTCGGATAACGGCACACGGGCTTTCACTTTCTGATAATGCCCTTCTGTATCCATGCCCATGATAATCGCCCGCCGCGTTTGCAAATCGCCCATGACATCGCCCATCACTTCCGACATGCAAAGCACTTCTATATCATAAATGGGTTCTAACAATTGCGCTCCTGCTTTTTGAAAGGCTTGTTTAAATGCCATGGTTCCCGCTAATTGAAACGCCATATCATTGGAATCAACAGGATGCATTTTGCCATCATATATCGAAACGCGTATATCCCGAACATGCGAACCTATCAACGTACCTTCCTGCATCTTCGCCATCACCCCTTTTTTGATAGCAGACATGAATTTGGCATCAACCGAACCTCCAACAATGCAATTACAAAACACCAATTGACCACCCCAAGCCAAATCCTCCGTTTCGGTATGGCGCACAACCAAACCTTCTGGATTCGGCATCCCTTCCCAAAACGGTTCAATCCGCAGATGCACTTCCGCAAATTGCCCTGCACCGCCACTTTGTTTTTTATGCCGATAGGCTTCATTGGCAGCTTTTGTAATCGTCTCCCGATACGGAATGCGCGGTTTCAAAAATTCTGGAACAATATTATACATTTTTTCAATGCGATATTTGACAATATCCAAATGCAATTGACCTTGTGCATGCAGCAACGTTTGTTTCAATTCCGCCGATTGTTCGACGCGCAAAGTCGGGTCTTCCTCTTGTAATTGATGCAACGCAATCGCTAATTTTTCAATATCTTTTTTATCGGGAGCCGTAATCGCCATGCGCATCCGCGATGCAGGAAACTCAATCGGTACAATGACTGCTTCTAAACCTTTGGTTGTCAATGTATTATTAGAATGAGCATTTTTTAATTTAAGCGTAACGCCAATATCACCTGCTTTTAACTCCGCAACAGGTTCTCTATTTTTACCATTGGCAATATAAATTTGATTGAAACGCTCGACACTCGCATTTTGACTATTGACCAAATCATCGCCGCGCCGTAACGTCCCAGCGCACACTTTGAAATAAGAAACATTGCCCACATTGGGTTCAGACAAGGTTTTATAAATGAAAATCGCCGTTTGTCCATCCGAATCACAAGCCAAAGTGCCCCCATTTTGCAAAGGCATTTCAGGTCGTTGCGTTGGCGCAGGCGCGATGTCGTGCAAAAAGCCCATAATGCGCCCACTGCCCATATTTTTCACCGCCGAAGCACAAAAAACAGGAAAAAAGGCTTGTTGAGCCAAAGCCATCGTCAATCCTTTTGCCAATTCTTCTTCGGTCAAGGAACCATTTTCAAAAAAAAGTTCCATCAACGTTTCATCATTTTCGGCAGCAACTTCCACCAATTGTTGATGATAAGCGTTTGCACGAGCTTGTTCAGAGGCAGGAATCGCTTCTTTTCGAGGTCTTCCGCCGTCTTTGGGGAAGACATAAGCAATCATTTTCAATGCGTCGATGATAATATGGAAATCATCGCCTGCTTTCATTGGATATTGAACAGGTAATACTTTCGAGCCAAACCGTTCTTTGGCTTGTTCTAAGGTGCGTTCATAATCCGCTTTTTCATGGTCTAATTGATTGATAATGAAGATAATAGGTGTTTTAAAACTTTCAATATAATCCCAAATCAACTCTGTACCCACTTCAACACCGTTTTTGGCATTGAGCAACATCAACGCAGTATCGGCAACTTTGAGCGACGAAACCACTTCGCCCACAAAATCGTCAAAACCGGGTGTATCTAAAATATTGATTTTGCAATCCTTCCAACTCGCATGCAGGAGCGTGCTGAAAATCGAATTGCGGCGTTGTTGTTCCACAGGAGAACAATCCGAAATAGTTGTTTGGTCTTCGACGCGCCCCCTTCGCGGGATGCTTTTGGCTTCGTAAAGCATTGCCTCCGCGAAGGAGGTTTTCCCAGAGCCAGAATGCCCTAATAAGACTACATTGCGGATTTGATGACTATTGTAGGTCATGCGTCTTGGTTTTGATGTGAAGAAATAGCGGTTTACACATCACAAAATATTGAATCTTGATTAAAATACAAACATTTTGTAAATCAAGTCAAATGTAGTATTTAATTTTATAAAAAGCAAATTTTTAAAGATAAAAAAGTGATAATTTTTTTTATTTAAATATAAAATACTGAATTGTGTTTTGCCATTTAGGAGTTGAAAATTATTTTGGAAAAGTGCGATACTATTGGAACGCGCTTTTTCAAAATGATTTCCTAAGTAGTTAAAGTTAAAGAATCGACAACAACAACGTTTGGAGTTATAGCGCAGGACACGAGAGGCAAAGATGCCGAAGTGTTAAAGTTAAAGAATCGACAACAACAACATTTGGAGTTGTAGCGCAGGACACGAGAGGCAAAGGTGCAGAAGTGTTAAAGTTAAAGAATCGACAACAACAACGTTTGGAGGGTTTCAAACCCTCCAAACGTTATACGTGAAAATCAACCTTTTAGCAATCTTCCCTTTTTGTCGATTCTTTTACTTCAACTACTTACGAAGTGCTTTTCGCAATTCCTAATAATCTTGTGACAATGGATGAATCATCAACTCATCTATCACCACATGTGCAGGTTGCGACATGATGAACAAAATCGAATCTGCCATATCGGAATCGGTCAACCATGTTTTTTTGCTGTCGGAATGCGGGTCTGCATGGAAAGTCGTATCGACCAAACCTGAATAAACAACCGAAACTTTAATCCCATCTTTGCGAACTTCCTTGCGCAAGGCAGCCGAAAACGCATCTTGTGCAAATTTGGACGAACAATACAACGAACCGCCATCAAAAACGCGTTTCGCCACATCGGATGCGACGTTAATAATATGTCCGCGTCCAGCCGCCTTCATCGCAGGCAAAACGGCTTTGCTAAATAAAAAAGTGCCTTTGACATTCGTATCATATACGTCTGACCAAGTTTCCGCCGAATAACTTTCTGTGGGACCAAAAATGCCATAACCTGCATTGTTTATCATAAAATCAATGCCGCCAAACGTTTCCACAACGGTTTTTATGCTCTCATTTGCCAATTTTTCATTGGAAACGTTGCCTACAAAAATCAAACATTGCGCACCTTCTGCGACACAGGCTGCTTGAACCGTTTTTAATTCCGCTTTGGAACGGGCAATTAAAGCTAAACGCGCTCCTTGTCGTGCTGCTTGAATCGCCAAAGCGCGTCCGATACCTTTCGATGCACCCGTAAGGATGATAACTTTGTTTTTTAAATTCGACATTTTTATATTTTTAAATAATTGATTTATAATTGATTAATGATTCCATTTAAACGTATTGACTAAATGAATTAAATCGACTTTTAAAAACTCATTGATAGGACGCAAAGAATCGGCATCAATCTTGGCTTGGTAATACAACGAACCGCGCAAAAAGTGGTGCGTACTATCGCTTATGAAAAACTGAAAGGGAGATGCCGCCCCGCCTTCAATGTTGAAAACATAGCCAATCGTACCATCTGGTTTTCGGATAGGCAATTCATCTATATAATCAGCTTTAATATCATGCTTATTCGCCAACGTAAATGCGTCATTGCGCAATTTGTCAAACGTATTTTTGGCATCAATTGGGTAATAACTACAATGAATTTCAGCGTTCAGCGTTGGAATTTTAACATTGAACCAACAATCATTGACGGGTTTTTCTTTAAAAAATAAAGAATCTTTTTCGACCATGGCATATTGCGGGTATTCAAAAGAAAAATTACAATATTTTTCAGTAAAAGGTTGATAACTTTTCGCTGGAAACACGACACGCGGATAAGCACGCGGTTTGGGCGCAAGCGTATCGTTGCCACAAGCGCAACATACGCACAAAATTAAAGCAATACATCCGTTTCGGAGCATAATAAGGTGATTTTTAGCTATCAAAACGCAAATGTAGTAAAATTATGCGTTTCAACTGGTCTCTAAAAAATAGAATTTGCTCGGTTTTTCATCCTAATTCATCGAAGATTTGTTGGGTGAGGAAACTATTTAAGGCATTATTGCGATTTTAGGGATAAGCAGTTTGATAAAAATAATGCAACCTACCGTTTGGAGGGTTTCAAACCCTCCAAACGGTGTTAATATTAATTAAAAAAATATTTTAAATGCCACCATTACAATTACGCAAAGTGAACGCTGGAGAACGGATTAATCTTTCAAAATCAAATCCTGGACTTAAAAAAGTCAAAATTGGCTTGAGTTGGGATATAAAATCGGGTGTTTTTGCCGATTTGGATGCTTCGATGCTCATTTTAGACGCACAAGGCAAAATGATTGCAGAAGATAGTATCGCTTTTTACAATAAACCAGAATATTATAATGGTTTAGTCAAACATTCAGGCGATAATCGCACTGGTTTCGGCGATGGCGATGATGAAAAAATTCTGGTCGAATTAGACCGTTTGCCGCAGGAAGCCAAAATGTTGATGGCTGTTATTACGATTTATGATGATAATTTCATGCGCGGTAGAGGTACTCCGCCCGTCAATTTCGGCAAAGTGCAAAATGCTGCGGTTCGTTTATACGACGATGTGACGGGACAGGCTTTGTATCAATTTGATTTGACCGCCGATGCAGCAGCAGGGACTTCTGTGGAAATGGCATGTCTGTATCGCCGTGAAAATGATTGGGAATTTACCGCATTGGGCAAGATTGCAGGCACTTCTCCGAATGGATTGGAAGATGTTATTGCAAAATATACTACTGTTTAAATGCTGAATCAAGGTCGGCGAGGTTGCAACCTCGCCGACCTTTTGGATCGGTTCTTTCAATTGAACTACTTACCAACTTATTAACAAAAAAAATGGCTTTAAATTTAAAAAAAGGAGACCGCTTAGATTTGGTCAAAAAAGATGGTCGCCGTTTAGAACAACTTTGTATCGGCATCAATTGGGGCGTGATTGTTCAAAAAACATTTTTTGGACTGTTTAGCGATAAAAAATCGGTGGATTTAGATGCGAGTGTGGCGGTTTTCAATGAAAAAAATATATTATTGGATTTAATCTATTTCGGCAAAAAAAAGCAAGTTTTCAATGGAAAACCGCGCATTATTTCCGATGACAAGGCAATTATCCATAGCGGCGATGACCTCACAGGCGATGCAAATGGCAATGACGGCTTGGATAATGAAATTATTACCCTTGATTTGACTCGAATCCGCCCTGAAGCAACTCAAATGGTGTTTTTTCTGAATAGTTATAAATTGCAAGATTTCGAGACGATTCCGTATAGCCACATCCGCATTTTTGAAGGCACGCCACAACGTCCCGAACAGATTTTAGCGACTTTTAATGTTGCGTCTGAAGCCCAATTTACCAAGAAAGTGACGATGTTGATGGGTAAATTGCGATTAGAAAAGGGCGCATGGCGTTTTGAAGCCATGGGCGAACCAACAAATGACCACAATGTGGACGAAACCGTAAGAACCATCCAAAAATATTTTTTATAAATTTTGAATTAATACATGACAAAAAGAAAAAGAGGGTGATGGATGTACGGATTTCACGGATTTTCACGAGATTTTCACGGATTGGGCGTTTTAAAATCCGTGAAAATCTCGTGAAAATCCGTACACCCATCACCCTCTTTTTACTAAAAATTTTTAAATTAGGGATTTAAAACTCATCTTCTAAATCGGTTTTCGCTCCTGAAAGTTCCGAATACGCATGTCTATCGCCTGCTCGTTGCGCCACATTCATCCCTTGTTGATAGGTTTTTAATGCCTTATCAAATAGTTGTTCTTTTTCATATAATTTCCCCAAATGATAATACGTTCCAACATAATACGGCGCATCGCGTGTAAGTTGTTCGTAATAAGTGAATGCTTTTGTCACCTCACCCAAGCCTTCATATTCTTTTGCAATGGCAAAAAGCAAAAAAGGTTCTTCGGGGCTATTTTCCAGAAATTGAAATAATTGTTGTAATCGAGACATTTTTTTGATTTAATATTTTTTTA
>JBDLWG010000115.1:0-16024 GCA_039804385.1 Bacteroidota bacterium | reverse complement strand
TCAGAACGATTATTAAATACCGAAATTGGTTATAAATATTTGATAAACAATGGTTTTATATCAGCCAATTTTTATAATATGTTTTATAATAATCAATTGGTTTTGACAGGGCAAATCAATGATGTAGGGAATCCGATTCGAGCGAATGTGCCAAAAAGTTACCGCAATGGACTTGAATTAGAAATGAATTGGAAACCCATTCCAAAATTATCAATGAGCGCAAATGCTTCTTTTTCAATGAATAAAACATTGGATTTTACCGAATATCGAGATAATTGGGATACAGGTGGACAAGATACGTTGGCGCATGGCACGACGAATTTAGCTTTTTCGCCCAACGCAATTGGCAATTTGATATTGAATTATGATTTTATAAAAAATAAAAACCATGAGTTCTGCGTACAACTCCAACACAAATACGTCGGACCACAATATGTGGATAATACCAATAATCCAAACGCGCTATTAGCGGCGTATCAACAAACCGATTTAAAGATTTTTTATAATACTCATTTTTATAAAATTAAAAATTTAACGTTTAAGTTGTTGATTAATAATCTTTTAAATCAAAAGTTTAGTAGTAATGCTTGGATTTATCGGTTTACATCCGCAGGCTATGACCCGCGCCCTGATGACCTCACGGCAAGAGCCGAATCCCAAAATACCTATCATTTGATGGGTTATTTTCCGCAAGCAGGCACTCATTTTTTGTTTGGGATAAGCGCGGCATTTTAGGGTTGGATGGATGTACGGATTTCACGGATTTCACGGATTTTCACGGATTTTCACGGATTTTTTGAATCCAAATCCGTAAAAATCCCGTAAAAATCCGTGAAATCCGTACATCCATCCAACTCAACCATTGTCATAGAGCCCATTTTTTAATAAAAACCCCAAAAAATCCATCGAATCCCCAAAATTCAAGTTCAAAAAACAATATTTTCACTATCTTGCCGCCAATTAATTGATTTTGTGATATAAACAACACGATGTTTTGTATGAAAAAAAATTTAATGTGCCAAATATTATTTGGCTTCTTATGCTTCTCAAGCCCTTTGATAGCGCAAGAGATTGTTGTGACGGGTACGGTCACAGAAGCAGACGCAGGTGAAACCTTGCCTGACGTGAATATTCTCCTCAAAGGGACTTCCACTGGGGTCAATACAGACGTTTTTGGTAAATATTCCATCAAAGTTCAACCGAATGTGACCCTTGTTTTTAAGTACATTGGTTACAAAGAACAAGAAATCGAGGTCAATGGCAGGGAATTAATCAATGTCGTTTTGCAACCGCAATCCACTTTAGTCAGCGAATTGGTCGTTGTCGGGTACGGCGTGCAGAAAAAAAGCCAGATTACGGGTGCGATTACGTCCATCCAAAACAAGGATTTCAAAGACCAACCTGTTTCCAATTTGGCGGGCAGCATTCAAGGGCGGGTTTCGGGCATGAATGTCACGGTTCCGTCTGGCACGCCTGGGGCTGGGATGTTGGTCAATGTGCGCGGCAATAATGGTCCGCTTTATGTCGTCGATGGGATTCCGTTGTTGAGCGAGAGTCAATCCGCGCTTTCGACTTCTTTTGATTTGCAGGGAAAATCGACGGGTTCGGGTCAGACGCTCAGTTCCATTTCAGACATCAACCCGAATGACATTGAAAGTGTCGAAATCTTGAAAGATGCATCTGCGGCAGCCATTTATGGCTCAAGAGCTGCGAATGGAGTGGTTTTAATCACCACAAAACGTGGAAAATCGGGCAAAACCGAAATTAGTTTGAATACTTACACTGGTGTTCAGCAAGTGGGGCGGATGATTGAGTTTATGTCTTCTGCCGAAATGCGCGAATTAGTGGAAGAAGGTAGGAAAAATGATTTGGCATTATACAATAAAGACCGTAGAATATTTGGCGACGATTTTGACCCAAGCGTTTTGACGGAACCTTTAGTGGGTTTTGATGTAGCAAAAAGTCCGAATACGGATTGGTTGCGTTCCGTGACGCGGTCGGCTCCGATTCAAAATACTGAATTTTCGATGCGCGGTGGGAATGATAAAACCCGTTTTTTCACAAGTGCAGGTTATTTCAGTCAAGACGGGATTGTGATTGAAAATTTTTACAAACGATTCAATTATCGGTTGAATTTAGACCACAATGTATCTGACAATTTCACGATTGGTGCCAATATCAGTGCGACCTATTCTAAAAATCGCCGTAGTTTTAATGATGATACTTATACGGGAACGATTACGAATGCTTTGGGCGCGTCTCCGTTCATGCCTGTTTATGAAGCGGATGGTTCTTATTCGATGTTTGAAAATTATGAAGCGAGTTGGCTTTCGGATAATCCTGTCAAATCGGCAAAAGAAATTCGCGCTTTTACGACAGGGAATCGATTCTTAGGAACGGTTTATGGCGAATATAATATTGCTAAAAACTTGAAATTCAAAACTTCCTTTTCTACGGATGTTGCCATGTCGTTTGATAATCAATACAAATCGGCATTGACTTCGGATGCGTCTGCGGTGGGCGGCGAAGCACATGAGGCTGTTTTTCGCAATTTGACTTGGTTGAATGAAAATATTTTAACCTATAATACGACGGTTGGTCAACATGGTTTTACGTTTTTGGGCGGTGTTACGGAGCAAAGAACGCAAATTGAGCGTTCCAGCGCGACAGGTCAAGGCTTTCCTCCGGGCGGTTTGGAGCGCATTTCGAGTGCTGCGACCATTTCGGCGGCAACTTCTACGGGCAGTGCGTTTTCGCTTTTGTCTTTTTTGGGCAGGGTGAATTATGATTATGCGGGACGGTATTTGTTGACGGCAACCTTGCGGGCAGATGGCTCTTCGCGGTTTCCGAAAGACAATCAATTTGGTTATTTTCCATCGGCTTCAGTGGCTTGGCGTGTGAGTCAAGAGCCGTTTTATACCAACAAATTGTTTACAGATTTGAAAGTACGGGCAAGTTATGGTTTGACGGGCGACCAAGAAATTGGTGATTTTCAAAACAAAACGTTTTATATGCCGTCCAAATATAATGGACAATCGGGCATTCAGATTCGGAATCTTTCAGACCCGAATTTGTCTTGGCAGGTCAATACGATGTTGAATTTAGGGGTTGATTTTGAGGTAAAAGGCGGACAAATGAGTGGTTCGGTTGAGTTTTTTAAGTCGAATAA
Source organism: Bacteroidota bacterium (assembly GCA_039804385.1). Lineage (GTDB taxonomy): Bacteria > Bacteroidota > Bacteroidia > Chitinophagales > Saprospiraceae > JAAFJT01. The sequence continues at coordinate 12,855 of JBDLWG010000115.1, read as the reverse complement.
GACGCGTTTGTTAAGTGAGAACATTGTTAGAGGAACCACTGGTTTTTCGACGGTGACGCAAAATGATGGCGATGTACAAAATATCGGTGCGGAATTGAACCTAACGACTACGGTTTTAAAAACAGCTGATTGGAAATGGAATATTAATTTCAACACAACTTATGTTAAAAATGAAATCAAAAGTTGGAGTCGGGACAATGTGTATTTGAATGCTTTTAATGATTTGGAAGCAACCCATATTTTGCGGATTGGTCAGCCGATTGGCTCTTTTTATGGGTTGAAATATTTGGGCGTAGATCCACAAACGGGTGATGTGCAATTTGAAGACCTCAATAAAGATGGGGTGATTGATTTAGATGATTCTCAAATCATTGGTAAAGCACAACCGAGTTGGTTTGGTGGTTTGACGAATAGCATTTCGTATAAGAATTTTGATTTAAACATCTTTTTGAGATATGTAGCGGGCAATCAAGTTTATAACATCATGCGGAGTACGACGGAGAATTTAGGTTATGGTAATGAGGGCGGTGTCGGTTCGATTTATGCCAATAATACCAAAAATGTTTTAAATCGTTGGAAAAAACCAGGCGATGTAGCCGAATACGGGCGGGCTTCTTTTGTGAATCAGAATTATACGCAAAATTCATCTCAATACATTGAAAATGGTTCTTTTTTGCGGGTTCAGAATGTGAATTTAGGTTATACGTTTAAAAAATTGAAAATCATTGAAAATGTACGCCTTTATGTAGAGGCACAAAATTTATATGTTTTCACCAAATACAAAGGTTTTGACCCAGAAGTTTCGTCAAATGGCGGTTCGAGCGACCGTACTGCGGGCGTAGATTTTGGCGCGTATCCGCAATCAAGAACGATTTTAATTGGTGCGAATATTAAATTTTAAATTATAATTTAAAATAAAAAATTTATGAAAATTTTAAAAATATATAGTTTGCTCATTATCAGTTTATTAATGAGCCAATGTGGTTTTTTAGATGAAACATCGCCAAACGATTTAGATGCAGCAACTGCCATTTCTAATGGAGCGAGTGCGCAAGCGGCGTTGATTGGTTGTTACAGTTCGATGCAAAATGGCAGTTCCTATGGGGGGCAATTTGCCTTGATTTCGGAGGCTTGTGGCGGCAATGCACAGACAGGTGGTTACAATTACATCTCGTTAGACCAATTGGGGGCGCGTGAAGTGACTCCTGCGAACCTTTTAGTGGAAGAATTATGGGCTGCCTTGTACCGAACCATCACCAATACCAATCGATTGTTGACAGCATTGCCCAATATCAAAGATTTGCCTGATGCGCAAAAAAAAGACATCGAAGGTCAAGCGCGAGCCATTCGGGGCATGGTGCATTTTGATATTTTGCGCTATTTTGGTGAACATTGGAATCAAAATTCGGCATTGGGCATTCCCGTCATACAGACGACTCAAACGTTGCAAGATGCACCGAATCGGGCAACCGTTTCGGCAAGTTATGCGGCTATTATCAATGATTTAAGTGCTGCATTGACCTTGATAGACCCTGCGAATAAAGCCATTCAATTTATGACTAAATCGGGCGTAAATAGTTTATTATCAAGGGTTTATCTTTACAAAGGCGACAAAGTAAAAGCAGCAGCACATGCCACTGAAGTCATCAATACTGGCGATTTTGCCTTAGTAGATGCCGCCAATTATGGTACGATTTTCAACAAAAGATTGACTTCTGAGTCGATTTTTGAATTGAAATTTGATAATCAAAACCGCAGTGCGTTCAATGGTCTCACGTATGGACGCGATTCGGCGATTCGTTCTGAGATTAGTTTTATTGCGGATACGATTTTGAATGCTTTTTTCCAATCACGGACGGGTGATAAGCGTGCAGATTTATTGGATTTTGTCCATAATAATACAACCATTCTTCCAAGTGGGCGCACTCAAAAATATCGTGGTGAGGAATCGCGGGACAATTCGGCTTATATGATGCGTTTTGCAGAGATGTATCTCATTCGCGCTGAGGCAAATGGACGTGTAGCTGGTTTGACAGATTTAAATTTGATTCGAGTTCAACGCGGATTGACGGCATTGACGGCAGCGGATGTAGCAACCGATGCAGCGTATCAAACGGCGATTTTGGATGAAAATCAAGCCGAATTTAATTTTGAAGGACACCGTTATTTCGATTTGGCGCGGATGCGACAATTGGAAGCGGTGACAGGTATTAAAAATTTTAGAAGTATTATGCCGATTCCTGGACGCGAAATTATTGCGAGCAAAGGGGCGATTGCGCAAAATCAAGGTTATTGAAACCCTGTTTTGGGTAGTCGAGAAATTTATTAAGTAGTTTAATTTAAAGAATTGATAACAACGTTTGGAGGGTTTCAAACCCTCCAAACGTTCTACGATATTGAAAATCAATCTTTTAGTAAGTATGACTTTTGGTCGATTCTTTCATTTCGACTACAAAGCATTATTTGCTGGCAGCAAATAGTGGATTTTTATGAATCGTAATAGGTTCACTTTCAAATACTTGTATGGAAATATCATTGCCATCAAAAACCGCATAGGTACACCGTTCAAACCATTCGCCCAAATTGATATAACGACTTTTTTGATTTTGAAGCATCCAATCAATCGGCACATGTCGATGTCCGAAAACGAAATAATCCGCAGGAACGGTTAATACTTTTCGTTCCGCATACCGCACTAACCATTCTTCATCGCCAAAAAACTGTTTTTCCAACTCCTTATCATGGCGCAAACGACTTCTGCCCGATACCATCCGCATCAAACCCAAAGCAAGATTCGGGTGCAAGCGCGCAAAAAGCCATTGATTCACAGGGTGATTAAACACCGATTTGATGAATTTATAACCATAATCATCTGGTCCCAAACCGTCTCCATGTCCAATAAAAAATGTTTTGCCTTGAATTTCGCGGACAATCGGTTTGCGATAAATCGGAATCCCCAATTCGTCCTCGAAGTAGTGAAACATCCACATATCATGGTTGCCCGTGAAAAAATAAATGGGAATGTTAGCATCGCGCAATTCCGCTAATTTGCCCAATAACCGCGAATAACCTTTGGGAATCACTTGTTTATATTCAAACCAATAATCGAATATGTCGCCCACCAAATAAATCGCTGCGGCATCGGGTGCAATGCTATCTAACCAACGCACTATTTTTTTTTCTCGTTCGAGACTTGTTAAACGACCTTCAATGCCGAGATGAAAGTCGGAGGCAAAGTATGTTTTTCGCATCAATTTCAATTTTTGAAGGCGCAAAATGCACCATTTTTTTTATTTTCTTTGAAAAAAAAAGACCAATTAGAATTTTTTTTTAATTTTGTCATTAAATTATCTTTTTTTAATTTTTCATCCATTAAAAATCGGCTATGAAAAAAGTTACTTTGATGTTTTTGATGTTATGCTGTGCTGTTTTGGGCTTTGCGCAAGAAAAAGCAAAACCGTATGCGTCCGTAAATCCTGCATTGACGGCAGCTCAACAAGATATTATTCAATTATCGACTTTGTATGGTTTATCTGGGTTACAAGTCCAAGATGTTGCGGTGATGCAACAGAATAAACATGCGAATTTGGAAATCCTTAATCCATTGAAAATCAGCAATTTCAATGCGTATTATGAACAATATGAATTGTTGCGAGAAGGTATAGAGACGGGTTTATACGCCGTGTTGGAAGACAATCAACGCGTTCTCTATCGCCGCGAAATGGAACGATTGAATGGAGAACGATTGGTGTTGCAACATCAATTGTTGAAAGCAGGTCGTTCAGAGTTGGAAGTGAAGCAAGCCTTGTGCGCACTCAAATTTTAAGGTAAATCGGGATGTTTCATTGGTGGGTTACACATTGTTGGGTAATGGATGTATGGATTTTACGGATTTTTACGGATGAGTACGGATTTTTAAAAAAAATCCGTACTCATCCGTAAAAATCCGTAAAATCCGTACATCCATTACCCAACAATGGTATCCGCTGAATCAATCTTTTAGGTTCAATTTTTTACATCTTTTCAATTTGGTTTTCACCAAAATATTCAAATCTTTGGTTTGAAAACGACTTTTTGCCCCACAATCGCAGATTTGTGCAAACGGTTTGGTGGTTAAAATCCAAGATTGAATCAATTCCGCCGTCGGTTCAACCTTCAACGCAGCGTATTCTGCATAGGTAAGATTTAAAAAAGCCGTCTGTCCACTCAAATTGCCCCGATTATCGGCTTTGAAATCGCCTTCTAAAATGGTCGGAACCGCCGTTGCCAGTGTTGCCGCTTCTTCCAAAGTCGGAAAGGTTTCTACGCTTCCATCTTCGGCGAGCGTCACAGCGACCAAATGATCGTAATCCATCGCGCCTTGCGTCTGATATACAATGGCTCTGGGTCCCACCGCTTCCCATGCCGCACCAATGGATGCCGCCGCATGGAGGTCATTTCGATGCGTTTGAATTTCTGCGCAACTCGGCAAAAGGCAGGAGAGCAAGCCTATACCTATCCAGTTTGATTGAATGTATTTCATTTTAAAAATCGAATTTAAGTTAGAACAAGAGTTTATTGAAAATATAATTAAAAAATATAATATTTTTATCCCTATACAATGGTTAGCGGTGTGTTTTGTGAGGGTTCGATTCAATTGGTTTTTATTTGAAAAGCGAAAATTCGCTAAAAATTAATCAGACAAAGATAGATAGGTTTAACGAAGTTTTAAATTTTTCGCACCAACAAATTAAAAAAAATAACATAAATTTAACTATTTATATTTTTAAATTTAATTTTTAACTATTTATAATAACGCCTTTTATGTTTTTTGTGACAAAGTAAATTAAAAGTCTATGTGTCTTTTTTTGTAGAAATTCGTCTAAAACAATACTTTACGCAAAAAAAACTTGACTTTTGTGTAAGAAAAAGGCTATCTTTGGAAAGTTTTTTAAATTAAAATCTGCATGAAACCAGTCTTCATTCATTGTTATCGAATTGCACTTATAGGCTGTTTATTAACGCCTCTTGTTGCTTGTGCGCAAACCTCGAAAAGTAAAATTATTAGCAATGTGCCTACAGCACCCGCTAAAAAAGACATTGGCGCACCCAAAAAAGAACCTTATAAAGAGCCTGTGCGCCTTGAATTTCCAAAGGAGGAAATGTACATCAGTACTGCGCCCGCACCTGCAGCAGCGGTCAAAAAAGATACGGTTCCTGCTAAGGCAAAGTTGGGAATGCCTGTTTTGACCTTTGATACCAAAGAAGTCCATTTCGGAAATATCAAAACGGGTGACAAGCCTACGTTCACCTATAATATTACGAATACGGGTGATATGGATATGGATATTGAATTGGTTTCGGGTTGCGATTGCACCGATATTGATTGGACGAAAAGCGTTATTAAACCAGGTGGAAAAGGTTTTGTCAAAATCACGTTCAACTCGAATCGCGCCGAGCCAGAAGACCATAAAAAACTGTTGAAAAAAGATGTTACCATTATTTTGAAACAATCCTATCCGCAAAATGGCTACCCTATTGTAGATAGTTTGACTTTCGATACGTTTATTGTAGATTAGGATTTTTTAAAATAGATATTTCCTAAATGATTTGTAAATCTATTCGATAACTTGCGTCAAGTTTCAAACTTGACGCAAGTTTATTTTCACAAATCGTTTAGGAGATGTATCGGTTTAAACCCATTTCGGAAAATTAGAAAGTTTCCGAAATGGGTTTAAATCTATTTTAAAAAAACCTAATATGCAATAAATATCATTCGTTATTCGTTTTTAAATATTTATAACAATATTTTTACAAAAAGAGTTTATTTACATTCACTTTGTTTATCTTTGTCAAATTATACCAGAATCTTAATAATTTTAACTATTGCCTCACAGCTAAAACGACATTGCTCATGAAATACGTCATTAGTTTTACAATTTGTTTATGTTCCGTCGCGCTTGTACACGGTCAATCGACTCCCAAGAAACCAAAATCTAAAAGAGCGAAATCACATGTAACTGCAAAATCAACGGAGCCAGCTAAAACGGAATTGGATGAAGTAGTCCCTTCTGTCTATCCATTAGCTACCATGAAAAAATTGCCTATTGAAGTTAAAAAAACTACAACTCATTCAAAACCAATTGGTTCTACGAATCACGGAATGCTCAAACCTGAACCAGCACCTTCTGTATTCAGTGTTCGTTCAGGCACACCTAAAGAGGATGAAGTAGCGGGTTTGCATAAAACGGTTGCAACGACTCAACCCGATTTTGATGAGACCGAACTTGGGGCGGCTAAAACAAAATTAGCTACCAATGCGCCTTTGCAACCTGAGTCGGTTGTATTGGAATCGAATCCTTTTTCACCGATGCCAGGAGAGCGCAGCATGTCTGCCCCCACTGGTCAGGTGGTTGAAATTGCCAAAACAGAGGTCAAAAGTATGCCCAAACCAGCAGATGCACCCAAAGTAACGCCGATTCGCCCTGCGGTGGTCAGTGCTGCGGAAGGGGATTTGGCAACGCGCGGAGCCGCTTCGTCGCCTGTCAAAGCGGTGGCAATTCCTGCAAAAGTGGTTGAAACGGCTGTTAAACCAGAAGCAATCGTTGAAACGGCAGTCAAAATAGAGGTCAAACCAGAGGTTGCTGCGGTCAAAGGCATGGCAATCATGTCTTTTGAACATAAAACGAAAGATTTAGGTCGGATGCGTTTGGGCGAATCGAAAGAATTTTCCTTTCCCTTTACGAATAAAGGCGATGTGCCTATCGAAATCGAATTGATGGATGTTTGTCCGTGTACGACGTTGGATTGGGATAGAAATCCGATTGCACCAGGGGCAACGAGTGTGATTAAAGCAAGTTTCCACAGTCAAAAAGTGTTTCCAGAAGGCGTAAATCACGAAATTGAGAAAGTGATTACGATTATTTTGAAAAATACAAACCCGCGCAATGGCTATCCACTCATTGAGGAATTGAAATTAAAGGCTTTTGTAGAATATCAGTTTCAAGATTAATTGAATTGGAATTATGTCAGCATATGGGTCATCCTTTTCAAAGGATTATTGGCGGGCGGTTCAGACGGTGCGGATAAAGACTTTTCATGCCCAAACGCAGGCTTATGTGTATGCCGCAGCGTTTCATCAAGCGCAATTGCCTCATTTTTTATCAAATGAGCATAGTGCAAGCTTGATGTATCCGCCCCTATTGGCGCAAGGAATTGGGTTACACGTCCGAATGCAAGACCAAAAGGCAGCTATTGAATTGTTAAAACGGTTGGATGCACAAGAAAATCAAAAGTCGGAAGAAGATTTTCGAGAAGCGGATTTAGCCGAAATTCAATATCAACAAGATTTACACAAAGCGCGGGAACGCGCTCAAAATCCAAGTTTACTAACTTGGATTTTGTTGATTTTGGGTGTAATCTTCGTATTTGTCCTTTTTTTTACGCGTATGATGAGGTTCGTTTGAATCTTTTTGTGTGAAATTACTTCTAAAAAAAAGAGTCCACTGCGTTTCAATATGAAATGCGGTGGACTCTTTTTAGAATAAAAATCGGTTTATCGGTTTGATATAAGGTCTTTTAGCTTACGCAGAATAGATGCAACTTGTTGAAAATCAGGTTGTTGGCTCAATGAAAACTGACGACTTAGGCAATATTGATTCTCGACCAATCTTGATGCCCGTTCAAAGGCAAGTACATGGTTGCTTTGTACGTTTTTTTTGCTTTCATTTTAATTTTTTTAAAGATACTTTAAGATTTTCAAACGTCTGAATTTAGGCATGACGGAATCCACATTCTGAAATTTTTTTTTTAATATTTTAAAAAAAAATACTTTTTATGCTTAGATTTAAAATATAAGTTTTAATTTTGTTTCGCAATTCATGAAAAAAAATTTTACGATACATAGTTTTGACAAACTCACAAATAATGACTCTATTATTAATGCTCAAACCAACGATTTAATCGTGACAAACATTGTGTGCAATACATTACATATCGTATTTTTCCGCAATTACATTCGTAAGGCGGTTTCAATTGTATATATTTTTTTGAATGTTAAGTTAAATTCAGTTGTATGAAAAAATTTCTGCTTCTCTTGATGAGCATTACGACGCTCAATGTCGCTTTTGCTCAACGAACCCTGACAGGTACTGTAACGGCGGGCAATGGTGACCCCGTTGTCGGCGCAAGTATCATGGTCAAAAATACAAACAAAGGTACAGTGGCTGATTTGGATGGCAAGTATGTTCTTGATGCTCCGAATGATGCTAAGACATTGATTTTCAGTTCGATTGGTTTTACCACGCGGGAAATCGAAATCGGTGCATCGAATGTCATTGATGTCTCTTTAGAGGAGGGTACTGCTTTAGCAGAAACCGTTATCACTGCCTTTGGTATCAAAAAAGATAAAAGTAACTTAGGTTACGGCGTGTCACAAGTGACAGCGCAAGAGTTGACGCAAGGACACACTACGAACTTAACGAATGCTTTGGCGGCGAAAGTGCCGGGCGTTCGGTTGAGTGGTTCAGGTGGTTCGTTTTCGAGTTCGAGCATCATTGTACGCGGTTTTACGTCGTTTACAGGGTCGAATCAACCGTTATTTGTAGTCGATGGCGTTTCGATTGACAATAGTGGTGGTGGTAGCTCCTTGCAAGCGGGTGTAACCAATTCAAGCCGTGCGATTGACATTAATCAAGAAGACATCGAAAGCATCAGTGTATTGAAAGGCGCAGCCGCAACCACTTTATATGGTTCACGGGCAGCAAATGGAGTCGTTTTGATTACAACGAAAACAGGTGCTAATAAACCTAAACAAGCCATTACTTATACAGCTGCTTTTTCCAATCAACAAGTCAACCGATTGCCCGATTATCAAAATACGTATGGACAAGGCTCACTTGGTAATTTTAACGCTGCAAGTGTTGGTTCTTGGGGTCCGAAAATGGATGGGCGAAAAGTGATTTTGCCTGCTGCCTATCGCGGTTTGAATTTGGTCGGTTTAGGGGATTCAACCTTGTTGAATCCATTTCCGAACAATGTCAGTGATGTATTCCAAATTGGGAACAATCAACAGCACAATTTGAGTTTTCAAGGAGGTAATGACAAAAATACCTATCGCTTGTCTTTAGGTTATGTAGATGAAGGCGGTGTCATTGCGATGAATCGCTTGAAACGGTATAACGTTGGTTTGAATGCAACAAGTCAAACGAACAGCAAATTATCGACTGGGATTTCCTTGAATTATTCTTTAAATAAATCAATACGGTCTCCACAAGGGAATCAATTGGCAAATCCATTATTCCGCACTTGGTTTACGCCGCGGAGTTGGGATTTAACAGGAATGCCTTTTCAATCGGCAACAGGTGCGAATATGCATTATGATAATGTAGATAATCCTCGTTGGACAACTGCAAATAATTTGTATAATGACCAAGTGGATCGTTTATATGGTAATGTCAATGCGAATTATCAATTGACGGATTGGTTAACAGCGCGGGTGAAAGTAGGTGCGGATTATTTCACCTCTGTTCAAAGTTTTTATGACCAAATTGGTTCTAATGGCGGTGCTGCAACGAATGCAGCTGGTGCGGGTGGTATCCGCGACATCCGCCATACTTCTCGGATTTTAAACTCGACTTTCTTATTAGATGCCACTAAAAAAGTAGGTGATTTTGATTTAACCTTGATTTTAGGTAATGAAGTCTTAGACCAATATCGCAATGATCTTGATATGATTGGTCGCGGTGTCACGGTGCGTAATTTTAGAAACTTGGCGGCTAATACGACTACGGTGGTTGCAAATGGTCCTACTTATGTGCAATGGCAATATCGTTTAGCTGGTTTCTTTGCGAACTTGACAACAGCTTATAAAGGTTGGGCAACCTTGGATTTGGCAGTTCGGAATGATAGAAACTCTATCTTACCTGCGGCAAATAACAGTTATGTGTATTATTCTGTAGCTGGTACTATCAACCCATTGAAAGCATTGAAGATTGAATCCAATGTGATTTCTACCCTCAAATTGCGGGCGAATACAGGTTTGACAGGCAGCGCGAAAGCGGATTTCCGTTACTTGACCGATAATTATTACGAAAAACCGAATCCATCGGATGGTTTTGGACCGAATATCGCGTTTCCATATAACGGTTTAGCGGGTTTCACGCTTCAGAATACCGCAGGTAATCCGAATTTGAAACCCGAATTTACCCAATCCACAGAAGGAGGCATTGAGTTAGGCTTATTCAAAGACCGCATTATTTTGAATGCGACTTTGTATAAACAAAAATCTACAGAGGTCATTTTGGCAGCACCAAACTCGTCCGCAGCAGGTATTGCGTTTGTAGCGGTGAATGCAGGTAGTTTGAGCACTACTGGTAAAGAAATTTCATTGACGCTACAACCCTTCAAAGGTAACAAAAAAGGATTTGGTTGGTCAACGACTTTTAATTACACCCAATTCAAATCTATTGTAGATGCATTAGCACCTGGTGTTCAAAATATCTTTTTAGCTGGTTTCTCAACGCCTAATATCCGTTTGGTAGCGGGCGATGAGTATGGACAAATCTATGGTAATGATTACAATCGCGATGCGAATGGCAAAATGATTGTCGGAACGAATGGTTTGCCTACGCCAACAGCGAATGTGATTAAAATTGGCAATCCAAATCCAAACTATTTGTTGGGTATTGCGAATAATTTTTCTTACAAAGGTTTATCGTTGAGTGTTTTGTTGGATATTAAAAATGGAGGTGACATCTATTCCAGAAATATCGCGGATTTGCAACGGCAAGGAGCGGTGGCTGAAACAGCAGCCGTAGAACGCTTAGATGCAAATGGCGCACCTGCCAAAGTTTACAAGTTTGATGCGGTGAAAACAGATGGCTCTGTGAATGATATTATGATTACCGCAGAACAATACTGGGGCAATACAGGTAAATATGTTGCTGCAAAAGGGTTCATCTACAAAACGGATTGGTTTAGAGTGCGTGAATTGAGTGTCAATTATGATGTACCAGCATCATTTTTCAAAAATACCTTCATTGGAGCGATTTCAGTAGGCTTTTTTGGACGAAACTTGTATTTGAGCGCACCCGGCTACCCGCACTTAGACCCAGAACAAAATGTTTTAGGTGTGAATAATGCACAAGGTTTGGAATTTAATGCGTTGCCGCAAACGAAATCCATGGGTTTCAATGTAAAAGCAACATTCTAAGGCAAAAGGTTTGAATTGCTATTTTAAAAATAGTAATTCAAACCTTTGACTCATTATTTTTTATTCAAAAAAAAATTCAAATAATATGAATCTGAGAGGATTTTTAAAATATTCCGTTTTAGTGAGTGCGTTGATGTTGCCTGCGGTCTCGTGCAAGCAGTTTTTGGATGTCAACACAGACCCAAATGCGGTGAAAGACGCACCAATTGAGCAACTTTTCACTTCGGCAACAACTTCTTTAGGTTTTTTTGCAGGGAGTGATTTGCAACGCTATTCAGCCCTTTTGACCCAACAATATTCGGGTCAAGGAGCAGGCGCAATCACTCAAACCCAAGAGTATGAACGCTATAATATTGCAGGTTCGGATGTGAATAATGTTTGGAACTTATTGTATTCCACCATTTTATCCGATTTGGAATTAGTGATTCAAAAAGCAGCAAAAGATAATAGCCCCAATTACGCAGGTTGTGCTAAAATCATGAAAGCATATGCTTATTCGTTGATTGTGGATGCTTGGGGCAATGCGCCCTATTCAGAAGCATTGAAATTCACCGAAAATACGAAACCCAAATTTGATGATGGCACCGCTATCTATCCTGCTTTGATTGCGATGATAGATGAAGGTATTGCAGATGTTAAAAATACCGTTTCGGTCAAACAACCCGGCACCAATTCAACCATTTACACAGGTGCATGGTTGGCAAGCAAATCAAAATGGGAGGCTTTTGCCAATGTGCTTAAAATGCGCCTTTGGTTGCACACAAGCAAAGTGGATAAAGCCAATGCAGTGAGCAAAATCGTTGCCTTATCTGGCGGTACCGTCATGACTTCCATCGCAGATAATTTTCAAATGCCTTTTGTCAATGTAGCGCGTCAACAAAATCCAATTCACCAATTTGAATTAGACCGTGCGAACCATATATTTGCCAATGCTACGATAGTGGATATGATGAATACGAAAGTGGATCCGCGTCGTCCGCGTTATTTCACGGCGTCCCCCTTGTTTAGTGGTCAATACAAAGGTGCAAAATGCGGTGATGCGTCTCCTAACCAAAAATATTCTCGGCCACACATCTTTTTGCGCGGCGATACAACAAGTACAGCAACTGCTTTAGCAGATGGTTCCATTGCTTTTAATGCTTATGGTTATAATGGAACGGCTCCAACTCGGATGATGACCTATGCCGAATTGCAATTTATCCGCGCAGAAGCGGCTGTTTTAGGTGGTGCAGCGATTGGCGGTATTGCGGCGGATTCGTTTTTCCGCAGTGGCATTCGCGCATCCATGTCGCAAGCGGGCGTAACAGCAGCAGCAGCAGAAGCCTATATCAATACAGGTACAAATGGTACTTTAACAGGTACGGAATCGGCAATGGTTAAAAAAATCATGGAAGAGAAATTTGTAGCTAATTTTGGAGTGGTGATGGAACCTTGGTCCGATTGGCGCAGAACGGGTTTTCCAACGATTGCAGCACCTGTGAATGCCTTAGTGCCGACAACGCCGCGTTCTTTGTTTTACCCACAATCTGAAATTGATTTAAATCCAAACGCTCCGAAGCAAAAAGCGGATATGACCGTTCGCGTTTTCTGGGATAAGTAAATGATTTAAAACGTTTTAGATATAAAAATCGCGCTGATACTTAGGTATTCAGCGCGATTTTTTT
>JBDLWG010000114.1:0-14491 GCA_039804385.1 Bacteroidota bacterium | reverse complement strand
ATATAGCTTTCTATATGTTTTCAATTATCTTTACGACGATATTTTGATATTTACGTTTAATTTTTTCATAAAAAATTAATTATCAATTACTTGTAACGTTTATGAAAAAGATTTTAGTTGCCAATCGGGGCGAAATTGCGTTGCGCGTGATGCGTACTGCTCGAAAAATGGGTATTAAAACGGTGGCTGTTTATTCAGAAGCAGACCGTAACGCGCCTCATGTGCGCTTTGCAGATGAAGCCGTTTGTCTCGGACCTGCGCCTTCTGCTCAATCTTATTTGTTGGGTTCTAAGATTATTGAAGCCGCAAAACGCTTAAATGTGGATGGAATCCATCCTGGATATGGTTTTTTGAGTGAAAATGCAGGGTTTTCAAGAGCCGTTTCGGAGGCAGGCATGACTTTTATTGGGCCCGCGCCTGAGTCGATTGAGGTCATGGGCAGTAAATTGGCGGCTAAAAATGCCGTTTTGAAATATAAAATTCCAATGGTTCCGGGCGTACAAGAAGCGATTACCGATGTTACAGCGGCGCGAAAAGTGGCAAAGGAGATTGGTTATCCGATTTTAATAAAAGCGTCTGCGGGCGGCGGCGGGAAAGGCATGCGGATTGTGGAACAGGATGGCGAATTTATCGAACAAATGAATCGCGCTGTGAGTGAGGCGATTTCGGCATTTGGAGACGGGGCTGTTTTCATTGAAAAGTACGTTGGTTCGCCGCGACACATTGAAATTCAAATACTTGCGGATAATCATGGTAATACCGTTTATCTTTTTGAACGCGAATGTAGCATTCAGCGGCGGCATCAAAAGTTGGTCGAAGAAGCTCCGAGTTGCATTTTGACCCCCGAAACCCGAGAAGCGATGGGCAAAGATGCCGTCAAAGTAGCAAAAGCCTGTCAATATTCAGGTGCAGGAACGGTTGAATTTTTGTTGGATGAAAAGTTGAATTATTATTTTTTGGAAATGAATACGCGGTTGCAAGTCGAACATCCTGTGTCGGAATGGATTACGGGATTGGATTTGGTGGAACAACAAATTCGGGTTGCTCGCAATGAAAAGCTACTTTTTAAACAAAAAGATTTAAAAATCAAAGGTCATGCCATCGAATTGCGGATTTGCGCAGAAGACCCGATGAATAATTTCTTGCCGAGTGTTGGCACGCTGACGAAATATCGCCCACCTTATAACATGCCGAATGTTCGGGTGGATGACGGTTATGAAGAAGGCATGGATATTCCGATTTTTTATGACCCGATGATTGCGAAATTGATTGCTTGGGGCGAAAACCGGGCGGAAGCCATTCAAAAATTGATAGAAGCGATTGATGCGTTTACGATAGAAGGCGTTTCGACGACCTTGCGTTTTGGAAAATTTGTTTTAGAACATCCTGCATTTGTTGAAGGTACATTCGATACTCATTTTGTAAAACATTATTTCACGCCTGAAAAATTGCAGGATGAAACCGAAGCCGAAATTGCGGCGGCTTTATCTGTGAAATTGTATTTAGAACATAAAAAAAGGTTACAAGTGCCGAATGTAAGCGATTCTGCTTGGCGAAAAGCACGCATTTAAGCTACGACTTTATTATCTTTGCGGCTCATAAGCGCGTATCAGCGGGTACGCGCTTTTTTTTTGAACTTCTTAATTATTATTAAACAAAGATGCAACATTTCACGTCTGTTCACGATGTCGAAAACCCTGCGACATTGCTTCAAGACGCGCTGATGATGAAGCGCAACCCATTGAAATTCAAAAAGTTAGGCAAGGATAAAACCTTAGGCATGCTTTTTTTCAATCCTTCTCTGCGTACCCGCATGAGTACCGAAAAAGCAGCTTTGAACTTAGGCATGCAGGTCATTTCGCTCAATGCTTCCGAAGGTTGGAAACTCGAAATGACGGAAGGCGCGGTGATGAATGGCGATAAAGCAGAACATATTATAGAAGCGGCAGGAGTGATTTCCCAATATTGTGATATTTTGGGGGTGCGCTCTTTCCCGACTTTGACCGATAGAGCGAGTGATTATAGGGATGATGTCATTGCTAAATTCAAAAAATATGCAAAAGTACCTGTTATAAGTTTGGAAGGGTCGATGGTGCATCCGCTACAATCGCTTGCCGATTGGTTGACGATTGAAACGTTGAAAACGAAAAAACGTCCGAAAGTGGTTTTAACTTGGGCTCCACATCCGAAAGCGTTGCCACAAGCGGTTCCCAATTCTTTTGTCGAGTGGATGAAGCAAGCGGAGGTGGATTTGGTCATTACGCATCCAAAAGGATATGAATTATCGACTCAATTTACGGACGGTGTTACGATAGAATATAATCAAAATCAAGCCTTTAAAGATGCCGATTTTATTTATGCGAAAAATTGGTCTGCGTATGAGCCGTATGGACAGATTTTAAATAGGGATCCGAATTGGACGATTTCACCCGAAAAAATGGCTTTAACGGATAATGGAAAATTCATGCACTGTCTGCCAGTGCGCCGTAATCAAATTGTTATGGATGCGGTGATTGATAGCCCAAATAGTATTGTATTGGAACAAGCCAATAATCGTACTTTTGCGGCAATGGCTGTTTTGAAAAATTTGTTGCGCTAATTGGAATGGCAAAACGCTTTGGAAAATTTTTGAAATAGGATGCGGATGATTGGAAGGATTACAAGGATTTTTAGATTGCTCCTTTGCGTTTTCAACTGAAAACATCCTTGTAATCCTTCCAATCATCCGCATTCTATTTCAAAAATTTTCCAAAGCAGAAACGACTGATTTCCCGACTACGCATCCTTTTTTTTAGCAATTGCCGCAATCTTAGGTTATCTTTGTCAATGATTTACTATTTTTAATCTTAAAACATACTCTTATGAAAAATTTACCGATTGGGATTCAAAGTTTATCCGAAATCCACAGAAGGAATGGCATTTATGTTGACAAAACAAAATATGTTTTTCAATTGCTGACGCAACGCAAATACGTTTTCCTGTCGCGTCCGCGCCGTTTTGGAAAATCGCTGTTGGTTTCAACTATCAAAGAAATATTTCAGGGTAATCTTATGCTTTTCAAAGATTTATGGATAGAAAATCTTTGGGATTGGTCTCAAAAACATCCTGTAATTCATATTTCTTGTGATATGTTGGATTACCAAAATGAGGCTTTATCGGTTGCCATTTCGCAAGAATTGCAATTAATTGCAACCGATTTTAAGGTTGCATTGACTCAAAAAACGTTTAAAACACAATTTCGAGAGTTAATAACCCTGTTGTATCAACAATATGGTCAAGTCGTTATTTTAATTGACGAATATGATAAACCGATTATAGATTATTTGGATGATAAGACCATCAAACAAGCTAAAGCGAATCAAAAAACGTGTAAAGCGTTTTATTCGGTTTTGAAAGGGCTGGATACGATGTTGCGATTTGTCTTCATTACAGGCGTATCTAAATTTTCAAAAGTATCCCTTTTTTCAGATTTGGAAGATTTAAAAGATATTACATTAGATAAAGATTACGTGACTTTGGTTGGTTATACAGAAGCAGAATTAGAACATTATTTTGGAAATTATTTACAAGTAGTTGAAAATAATTTAAATATACATTATGAAAAATTAATAAATATTCTCCGTATCTGGTATGAAGGATATAGTTGGGACGGTGTGACGCACATCTATAATCCATTTGGCATCTTGAATTTTTTATCGGATAAATGGTTTAAAAATTATTGGTTTGAAACAGGTAGCCCTTCTTTTTTAGTGCATCAGATGAAGAAATATAATAAATTTGATGTGGAAAATACGATTGTGGATTCCTCTTTCTTAGAGAAATATGAGTTAGACAATATAGAGCTGATAGCATTGCTCTTTCAAACGGGTTATTTAACCATTAAATCCAGAAATATTATGACTGGAAATATGGTTTTGGATTATCCGAATAAAGAAGTACGCGAAAGTATGTATAAATTTATAATCCATAGTTTAGTGCCAAATGTGCATCGCACCAATTATGGATTAACGATGGAATCCGTTCAAAATGCTTTTGAAACGAATGATTTGGTTCGAGTACGCGCCATTATCAATTCACTTTTAGCGGATTTGCCTGCGGAAACGTTCAAAGTGAAGTCAGAAGGTTTGTACCATGGCTTGATACATTTGATTTTTAAATATTTGGGTTGTTATATTGATAGTGAAGTTCATTCGTCTATGGGACGCGCAGACGCTGTAGTTCAAACGAATACGCATATTTTTATTTTTGAATTTAAATTCAATGAAACGGCTGCAATCGCTTTTCAACAAATTTTAGACAAAAAATATGCGGATAAATATCGGGCTTCTGGAAAAAGAATGCTTGGAATTGGAGTCAATTTTAATCAAGAAAAGCGTCATATTGATGATTGGGAAGATGCTATTTTATAAAAAAATAATTTAATTCATAATGAATAGAATGATGAAACGACCTATCTTTTTTTTATATTTTGCCAGTATGAGCCTTGCAGGATTTGCGCAGCCGATGATGCTCAAATCGAAATCGGCGGATATTGTAGTGAAGTCGAATGGGAAACCGACCAAATTAGTGGTCAAACCCAAAGGCGAACAACACGAGATTTTTGAAGCCAAAATGCACTTGCCTGTGGCGTTACAACCCAATCTTATTTCGTCCGTTAACACTATTGGCAAAAGTTTCTTAGGCACACCCTATGTTTACTTCACTTTGGACAGCAATCATCGGGCGAAAACGCGTTTAAAACCCATGAGCAAAGAGGTTTTGGTGGTCAATTTGAAACAATTAGATTGCGTTACTTTTGTTGAAAACACGGTTGCATTGGCGCAAACGCGGTTGGATAAAAACAATAGTTTTGAAAATTATAAAAAAAAGTTGCAAGAGATTCGGTATCGAAAAGGCGTTGTGGATTATGCAGCACGGCACCATTATTTCACCGATTGGATGTTTGAACAAGCGCAAAAAGGGCTTTTGAAGGATATTACCCAAGATTTGGGCGGAGAACCGTATCAAAAAACGGTGACCATTATGACGTATAAAAAAGATACGGCATACGGCAATATGGCAGACCCAAAAACCTTTGAAACCATTCGACAAGTAGAAGATGCGATTAATAAACGCCCTCATTTTTACATTCCAGAGGCAAAAATTCCTGCATTGGAAAACAAATTGTTGGATGGCGATATTGTGGCGATTACGACGCATGAAAAACGGATTGAAATTGCCCATGTAGGTTTCATCGTGAAACGCAATGGGCGGGCGCATTTGATGCACGCGTCTTCTGTGAAAAAACAGGTCGTGATTACCGAAGAACCGATGGCAGATTATTTGATGAAAAATAAAGGACAATCTGGAGTGATGATTGCTCGCTTACAATAATAAATAACAATAAAACGTCGTCGAGGTTTAAAACCTCGACGACGTTGCAATAAAACGTCGTCGAGCTTTAAAACCTCGACGACGTTGCACATTCCGATGAATCTATACCATCCTATCCTTTTGCAGCATCAGCGTCAACCCATTGGTTTTGAAAAACGGGCAGATGCACAATACATTGAAGATGCCTATAATCCTGTTTGTGGTGACAAATACAAATTATATTTGGATTTTAATGGAAATTTGATTCAAAAAATCACTTTTCATGGGTATGGCTGTGCCGTTTCCAAAGCGGCTGCTTCTATTCTGGCTGAAAAAATGGTTGGGAAAACGGTTGTTGAAGCTCTTGAAATTTGTCAATCGTATTTCAATATGATTCAAAATGGCGTTTTAACAAATGATGATAATTTAAATATATTTGAAGTCGCACGGCATTTTTCAGGCAGGCTGACGTGCGCAACCTTAGCTTGGGACGCTTTTTATCAATTTCTGATTTCCACTAAATCACAATAACACAGTTCCTCAAAAGGCGCGTAATAAGCATTGGGAAATTATATTAAATGGTAATATTTCCACAAAGAAATGAAGGACTTTACGTAAGTGTACGTAAAGTGTACGTAAAGTGTATGTACATAAAGGGACTTTACGTAAGTGTACGTAAAGTCCTTCACTTTACGTACACTTTACGTACACTTACGTAAAGTCCCTATTTCATTAACACAAATCGCCTTACAAAAGAACGCCCATTGTGAACAATGCTCAACATATAGACTCCATTTTGAGCTGTCATGCTTTTGAAATCTAAGTATTTAAGGGGTGCCTCCACATTATTGATTTTTTCGGAATAGATAATTTCGCCTAATGGGTTATAAACCAATAAATCTACTGATTTTTGTTTAAATTTTTTCATATTGATGTACAAATCGCCTGATGTCGGGTTCGGCGCAATCCCAAATTCGCCCTCAATCGCAAACGTCAATCGCCGAACAGGACTTGCGACCACCGAACCATCACGCCTTAACAAGGTCAATCGATAATAATTATCGCCTTCCAAAGGCGTTTTATCGCGCTCTGTGAAGACCAAAATGGTGCGAGATGTATCGGCACTCGGCATTTTAAACAATTGTTTATAAAACAAACCGTCCGCAGAACGCTCCATAATATAGGCTTCATTTTCGGGATGCGTATTGTTCAACCACATCAAAACAGCATGGGCATCTTGTGCATAGGGTTCAAATTCCAAAATGTCGCGCTGATTTCCTGCAAAACCGGGATTCACACTCGCGGAACAACCAAAGACTTGTATTTCTGCCAGATTGATTTGCCCATAAGCTGCCCGTTGAATCCGCACATATCGTCCGCGCCGATTGGCAGTAAGGGTTGTTGGACTTTCTACATTATTGGCTTGTAATTGACTCCAAACGCCCGGTTGAGCTAACACTGTTAATAAATTGGTTGAAATAAAAGGGGTTTCCGATACCAAAAGGTAGTAATTACTCAATACTTCCGAACAACAATTGGGGCGATTGTAGATTTTAAGATCCGTCAGATTATAAACACCGCCTAAATCTATTTCTGCCCAAGTACTCGTTTCGCGTAAAGTGCGTGCAACCGATGTCAAATTGCCATCAATCAGGTTATTCGCGCTCACAGCTTCGTAATAAGTGGATGCTAATTTCGCTGTCTTCAAAAAAGATACATTGATGGGCACAGGGCAAACCGTGTTAGAACCTCCAACATTCACTTGAAAAGAACACGTTTTTTCAGTAGCACAAGCATCTTTGGCTTGGTACGAAACATCGGTTTGCCCAATAGGAAAGACGATACCCGATGGAAGTCCTGCTGTTTGGGTCAACACAACCCCGTTATTGCAAACTTTTTCTAATACAAATTGTTTTAAAACGCTGCTATGATTCGTTCCCCATGCACCTGACCAGCCAAAAAGGGTGACATAATCGCGTCTAACCGCTTGATTGACAATGGGTTCACCTGTGGACCATTTTGTAAAAGTCAATCCTGAACCGTCCACCCATCTGTAATTGTCTGCTGAAACAGGCGCACTTAAACCAATAAAAGCAATATTATTCGTTCCAATACCTGCTTGAATCGCTGCATTTTGTTCCAGAGTCGTGATAACTGCCAAATTGCCGCCCACCGCTTGGCAAGCTGCTCTCGCGCCATTCCAATCTGCAATGGCGTTGGAAAGATAATATTCCCGATTGCCAACCCGATTCATATAAGTAAATCCTGTAATAGGTGTGCCATTGCAAGGTGCTGCGCAATTCGTGGCTACTGGAGGTGTATTCCAAGTTGCCGTCGCTCCAATTGCCCCTGCAAGAGCCGTTAGCGAAATATTATTCGGGCATTGTAAGCTAACGCCTGCGTCTGCCACAGTACCGCGACAACTACAATCGCTTTGAATTAAATCATTGGTTGTCAATGAATTACCATCATCACACGCGTCTCCAAAATTTTTCTGTAAGGTCGGACAATTCCAAATAGGCACAATTGTCACCAATAAACTATCGGATTTGGCTCTACAACCTGCCGCATTGGAAATTTCAACTTGATATTGACCTGTTGTGGTAGCTGTAAGTGTGTTGTTGGTAGCTCCTGCAATGCTCCCATTATTATTAAACCATTGGTAACTTGCCGCTGTAGGTGCGGTCAGCGTATTGCCCGTCCGCGTAATGGTGGGGCGAGCTAAAACTTGTAAGGTTTGGGTTGTAATAATGGTGCTGTCACAACCTCGAGTATTGCTCCATACAACAGTTGTTGTACCCACTAAGGCTGGATTACAAGTCGTTGTGTTTAAACGAATTACATCAGGAACGCAGGCATTTACAATCCGTCTAAAATTGGCAGTCATGGTGAGTGGTCCGTATAAAACGATATTCAAGGAGTCGCTTGTGCCATAACTGGTATCCGCCCAACCTGCAAATTCGTATCCTGCCGCTGGAATCGCTTTCAATGGAATCGGAACGCCTGTAAAATAACGACCATTGAAAGGCAAGCGATTTCCTGCCAAAGTCAAGGTATTTAATTGTAAAGAACCGCCATCCGCAGGCGAAACATTTAAATTTAAATTATTAGAACCCGTAATATCATTGGGCAATCCTTGTTGGAAATGGTTATAGACAAAATTGGGTCTTGCATTTGCAAAATCGCGCATGCGTTGCAAATTGGGATTCCAAGTATCAGGAAAAAAAGGGGTACCCCAGCGTTGCGCATGTTTGGCAATTTCGGGTCGATACAAGGCTTCAAATTCATTCACTCGACTGAGGATGCGATTCGGCAAAAAAGCCGAATTCATCATATCCGCCATGCGATTGATGAATCTTCGGCGAAAAGTGGGATTGCGCAAGCATTTTTCAAATAAAACAGGTTCTGTATAGCCCGCAAATGGGGGATTTCGGAGTTTGAAAAGGCTATTTTGACTCGCATCCCCTGTATTCCAACCTTGCGGCGTGAATAAACCCATCGTAAAATCAAAATCAAAACACAACCAACGCCATTTACCCGTTGCATTCCGTTGTTTAAAACGGCGCATATTGTTGGTTGCCCAATCTTGATTGTCCATGTAAAGGTTGATGATGGTATAATCAATGAAATTTTGCATATCCATCTTGTTGGATAAGGCTGCAAAAGCGGCATCACTCGCATATTGGTCAGGCGTTGGATTGGCAATACTACCCATGATTTCATTGCGGAATTGCGTCCAAGCAATCGAATCGCCATTTTTGATTTCAAATAAAGTTATATCATTTTCAATTAAATCGTATTGTGTTGAAGTCCAATTGAAATGCTGTTCGATGTAAGGTGCGGTCATGCGTTCTCGAATGTTGTGAATGCCCCAATATTGCCCATTGAAATACACCACCGCAGGGCGAAAACCTTGCATATACGTTTCGGGTTTGCGCAAAAAGCCATTTAAATCTTGGGTTTCGCGGAACAAACCACTCACTAAAGCATCTCTGAATTGGGTTACGCCCCAATCTTGTCCTGAATTGTGTAAAACAAAGCGTTTATAAGCCGTGTAAGGCAAATCTGGAAAAAGAGCATAAGGAATTACGGGTGTACCCACTGCGTTTTTAGCCTTAATTTCCAATGATTTTTGAGGCAAAGCCGCACTGGTCGCGCCTTGAATTTCGGTAGCCAAAGGCAATGAAAAGGCAGCTGTACTCTGATTGGGTTCAAATAATTCGAGATTGATTTTCACTTCAATCGGGCGCGTGTACTGAATATACAAGCCTGTATCGGGGTGAAAAAAATCTGAATTTTTGAAACTCAATGCCACAATCGGAAACGTATGGCTGACGTTGAATAGATACGTGTGCGTCATCGTTTTAGAAGCCGTCAAACCACTCACTACGGTTTTTGCACGAAGCGGCGTAGAAGCATTTATCGCAATCGGCGCATTATAAACGGAGGAATTGGTTGTCGGGTCTGAACCGTCTAACGTGTAATAAATCGTTGCTCCCGCAGTCGGGGAAGCAAGGGTAACAGCAATGGGGGCGTTGAATCTTCCTCCAACGATGGAGGCAACTGGCTGTTCAGCAACCTGTGTGAAGGCAGTTATGCTGTAAAGCGAGCAGAAAAGCGTCAAAATTGCCCTCCATGCCTGCCGCCGAAGGAGGTAGGGAACGGGTGAATGGCTCATAGATTTGTTTGTCAAAAGTTTACCAATAGGATTAAAAAGTATATTTTTCGATGTATATATATAGAAAATAATGTAAGAATGCAACAAAGATAACGTCCTAAAACCTGTAATACAAAATGGGGTCAGTGCAAATTGTCTTTTTTAGATGAAAATACCGTTTGTTTGGTAAGAAAAAGGTAGTGAATTTTTTAATGTACTTAACTACTTTGGAACGGGTGTTTCTGGTATTTTTTTTTAACTTTGCGCTAAATATGCAAAAGAACCCGTATTTTTGTTCGGAATATTCATATAATGTACAGTGAACAACTAAAAATGATACTATGTTTATCATCCTTTTCACCCATGCAGCCCGCAAATGAATATTCAAACAGGTTTTAAGATGGTTTTAATAATATTTTTAAAATTTAATTTTAAAATATTATTAATTATTAAAATAATCCATTTTTAAACCGACTACACCTGTGTACGTCTTTTCCAAAAGGGCGTTCTACACCATTTTCTAAAAAATCCATTCAATAATGTCAAAAATTTATCAAACCCCTGCTTTTAAGTCAGATTCGGCTTTGCAAACAGATAAGAATGACCCTATCAATGCACTCATTTACACGCTTTCCAATGGTCTGAAATTGTATATGAGTACCAATTATGAAGAACCGCGCATTTTCACGAATATTGCAGTGCGCGCAGGCAGCAAACAGGATCCTTCGGATTCAACAGGATTGGCGCATTATTTAGAGCATATGATGTTTAAAGGATCGCCTCAAATTGGGGCGTTGGATTGGGAACGGGAGCAAGTGTATCTGAAACAAATTTCAGATTTATATGAATTGTATCGTGCTGAAAATGAACCAATTGCTCGTAAAAATATTTATGCGGAGATTGACCGTCTTTCTTGTGAAGCGGCGAAAATAGTGGCGGCGGGAGAATACGACCGTTTGGCAAGTGTCTTAGGGTCACGGGCAACGAATGCTTATACGACGAGTGAATCGACGGTTTATGTCAATGATATTCCATCGAATGAGTTGGAACGATGGTTTCAATTGGAGGCAGAACGGTTTAAAGGGGTGACTTTGCGCTTGTTTCACACGGAATTGGAGACCGTGTATGAAGAATTTAACATCAGTCAAGACAATGATGGGCGTAAAATATTTTACAAAATGACCCAATCATTGTTCCCAAATCATCCGTACGGCACGCAAACGACACTTGGGAAAGGGGAACATTTAAAAAATCCTTCTCATGTGAATATTAAGCAGTTTTTTAAGACGTATTATGTTCCCAATAATATGGCAATTGTCATGGCGGGCGATTTCGAGCCTAAAACGGTGATTGCATTAGCTGAAAAGTATTTTGGTAGTTACCAAGCTGCGGAGATTCCGCCTTTTCAATTTGAATCCAAACCCACTCGGCGGTCTGTGATTCGGTCGGAAGTGTTTGGTCAAACGTCGGAATCGGTGCAATTGGCTTGGCGGGTTGGCGGCGTGCATACGCGAGATACGCAATTGTTGCGCATGGCGGACAATATTATGTGCAATCGCAAAGCGGGTTTGTTAGATTTGAACCTGTTGCAAGGGCAAAAAATCTTGTCTGGTAGTTCGGCACCCATGATTTGGGAAGATTATGCTTTGTTTACGATGAACGGAACGCCCCGAGAAGGGCAAACGTTGCAAGAAGTTGAACAATTGTTGCTCGAAGAAGTCGAGAAATTGAAAGCAGGCGATTTCCCTGATTGGTTATTGGAAGCAACCGTTCGAGAATTTGAATACAGCCGTATTAAAGGTTTTGAAACCAATGGAAATCGAGTTGGTTTTATGACCAATTCGTTTACAAATGGCTTGAAATGGGGCGATACCGTGCGTAATATCAATACTTTATGCAAGATTACAAAACAAGATGTGATGAATTTTGCGCAAAAGAAATTTAAAAATAATTATGCTGCTGTGTATAAACGACGTGGTACCGATGAAGGCGTTTTGAAAGTTGAAAAACCACCGATTACGCCTGTTGAATTGAACCGTTCTGCGCAATCGGTTTTTGCTCAAAAATGGTTGAATCAAACAAGTGAGCCTTTGAAACCTGTTTTTGTTGATTTTGAAGAGATGATTGAACGGGCTGAAATTCGTCCGAATTTGAGGTTGGAATACGTGAAAAATCATGCGAATAAAAGTTTTTACTTATATTTTATTTTTGAATCAGGGAGTCATGCCGATTTAAATATGGCATTGGCGATGAATTATTTGCAATTATTGGGAACGAATCGGTATTCGCCTTCCGCATTGCAACGAGAATGGTATCGATTGGGATTGACTTTTGAAGTTTTTTGCCAAGCGGAACGCTCCTATATCAGTTTGCGCGGGTTGGATGAGTCGTTTGAACAAGGTGTGGCGTTATTAGAACACTTGTTGCAACAATTGGAAAGTGATGACCATGTTTTGGATAATATGGTAGAGGATACCTTATTGCGCCGCGCCAATCAGCGTAAAAACAAACAAATTATTTTAAAAAATGCCATGTTGAATTATGCTCGACATGGAGTGGATTCGCCGTTTACGCATTTTATCAGCGCGAATGATTTACACCGCCTTCAATCCGATGAATTGACACATCGAATCCATACGTTGACGCAACAAGAGCATCATATCATGTATTTCGGACCGAAAAAAATGGCAGATGTGGTGCAAATTTTGCGCGATAATCACCCAACACCGCCTACTTTTACACCGATTATGCCCAATCGCAGTTTTCAGCATTTGGAAACCGATAGAAATCGGGTGATGATAGTGGATTTTCCAATGGTGCAAGCCGAAATGATGTTGTATTCCAAAGGAACGCCTCATTATAACATGCGCGAAGGTCAAATGTCGGTTTGGTATAATGCGTTTTTTGGAAGTGGGTTGTCGTCAGTCGTTTTTCAAGAGATTCGGGAATCGCGGGCATTGGCGTATTCGGCGAGTGCGACGTATTATTCGCCTGCCAAAACGCATGACCCGCATCATTATCAAGCCTTTGTCGGGACGCAACCCGATAAATTGCCAACTGCAATGACCGCTTTGCGCGAAATTATTAAAAATCCGCCCTTAGTGCCGAAACAATTGGAGCAATCCAGACAATCCGTTTTAAAACAAATTGAATCGGAACGCATTTCTCCGAATAGTGTTTATTGGCATTATCGGGCGTTGAAGGACAAAGGGTTGGATTATGACAATCGCCAAAACTTGTATGAACGCATGCAAACGGCTACCAAAGCGGATATGGAAGCGTTTTTAGACCAATATGTGCGCGAAAGGCATTTTACCTTCTTGATTTTAGGCGAAAAATCGCGTTTAGATATGAATTTTTTAAATAAAGTCGGGGAAGTCCGTAGCTTAAATTTAGCAGATATTTTTGGAGATTAATAAATCAATTTTTTCAATATTTAAAAAAAATTTATGACACTCACAGGACTTCATACCGTCAATGCCCCTGCACAGACGATTTGGAATATGATGATGGATCCAGATACCTTGGCGCGGATTACGCCAGGCATTACGAGTTTGGAACGCATTGATGCGGACCACTATAAAGCGATTGCGGTGGTCAAGATTGGTCCCGTTTCCAGCTCATTTACAGGCAAATTGCAAGTAACCGATAGGGTTGAACCCGAAAGTTTCAAATTAGTGGTGCAACAAACGAGTAAAGTCGGCACAGCGCATGCGATTGTGGATATGCACTTGAAAGCGATTAGCAAAACGAAAACGGAAGTTAGTTTTACGGGCGGCGTGAAATTGACAGGAACGTTGGCAATCATGGGTGGGCGCGTCATTGCTCCTGTTGCCAATATGCTTTCGCGCCAATTTTTTGAAGAATTGGAAAAAGAAGTGAATGCGTAAAACGATTGGAAAGGAGTCTAAGCGTCGTTGAGGTTGCAACCTCAACGACGCTTTTTATTCGTAAATAATTGGTTTTCAAATACTTATGAATCAAATTTATTGAATCAACCTTTTTCAAAACTGAAATAGCTGTATAATCTCAAAAAAAAACGCATTCATATTGATTCGTTTTTCGGTGATGCTATGTACAGAGCAAAAATAATTTCAAAAAAAACGCATTTTTTTTTGAAATGTTTGTCACTTTCAGCAAGGTAGTGTGTTAGTTAAGTAGTGGTCTATTTTTAAATATAATTATTAACATTTTATAAAAATTGTAAAGTCATTGTTTTGTAAATATTTTAAATTTGTATTCAAAAATATTATGAAATGACAAAAAAGTATTATCTTTGTCGGTATAAAAAGCAAATGTCAATAGAACGGACGGAGGATTTTTACTTTACCAAAATTTAATGAAAACTCAGTATGGAAGTTTTAAATAGAAATCAGCGTTCTTCAGCTCTTTGGCGGCTCAGTGGTTTGTACGCAACGACGATTGTTATCATGGGCATTATCGTTTTTCAAGCATGGAAAGCGTATCGTAGTCAAGTTGATG
>JBDLWG010000113.1:0-4542 GCA_039804385.1 Bacteroidota bacterium | reverse complement strand
TGATTGCTTCCTCATAATCTGAAATTAAACCATACGAATTTAAGTCTTCAGGCAAAAAAGTCTCATCAAAACCACCACAATTGGTCAATGCGCTAATCTCTGTTCGCATTTCAATCAAATCATATCCAATAAATTCAAAATGCGATTCTAATTCAGTAGCCTTTTGTGCAGCAGGTGCTTTTACAACGGCTAATAAATTGAAATGCTCCATCTCTTGGGTTCCTTCTAGGAGGACATCAAGCGTTTTGCAAAAGGAAGTTATTATATTTTCGTCAATTACGAGGTCTTCACTATTCAAATCAAGGTCGAATACCGTGCTATTTAAAATGCTATCCAAAGACACCACCTCTGTCAAGTGATACAATCGAGACCCTTTTACATAAAGTTGCCAATCCAACAAGGTGGTATCAAAACACCTGCGGGCAGTGTACCAAATTTCTTTTTTCATATGATTTTTTTTAAAATTTAAATTCTATTTATGCTTCGCCAAACCAAATATTCTCCATTTCTTGTTTGACAAAAACGATAATTTCGTCCATTTGAGCATCCTATTTGCGCAATTTATCAATAGACCATTCCCATTCTTTTGCGGTCCAGATTTGAATGGTCTTATCTAAGGTTAGTCGGCTGAAAACCTTTCTCGGTTCCTCAAAAATAGAACCATTTTCAAGTTATTTGCACGAGTAAAATTTGTTTTAAATCCATACTACAAAGATACATTTATTCAAAACAACAGTCCTATGTGCAGCCCAATTTTTAATTTTGTCATATTTTAAAATTATCAAATAACCTTCTGATAATTGCTGTGATTCCAAATAATAAGCGAATTGTAATAATCCTTTTTCATGCAATTTCGCGCCGCGCCAAGTTTTGAATTGCGTGATATATGCGTGTTTGTTATGCGTAATCGTAATATTGAAATGCTTTTCTTTTGAAATTTTGGGTGTTTGAAACGCGTAACGCGCATCCTGAATAATGGATTTTAAAAACACTGAAAATACAAGTTGTCCTTTTTTTGCTAAAAAAGAGCGTTCCGTGGAATTGTATTCGCGTTTCATAAATGATTGAAAACCCAATAAAACCGCTTCCATATTCAAGTTTCCATCTCTATTCTGATAATCAATACCTAAACCAAGGGGTTTGGCAAGTTGTGAATACGCCATTTTGCTACTCATTTGATTGATTATCAATCGATTATAAATATGACTAAAAATTACAAATCGACCCAATCGATTCGCAATGAATCCAACCGAAATATCACTCATTGGATTGCCCCGCAAATCTAAATACCTCAATTGCGTTAAATCTTTCAGAAAGAAAGTATCATTTGTGTGCGTATGAGCCAAATATAATCTCGCCAATAGCGTCAAATCTTTAAGAACCGAAATATCATTAATTTGATTATAGCTCAACCGCAAATGGGTTAATTGAGGTAAGTTTTTAAGCACAGCAATAGAACGAATTCGATTGTCAGCTAAATCTAAATGCTTCAATTCTGTTAAATTTTCAAGAAATGAAATATCGCCAATTTGATTATTGCCCAAATCTAATTTCACTAATTGCGTCAAATCTTTAAGAAATGAACTATTGCGAATGCTATTCCTCTGCAAATGTAAATGAGTCAATTGTTTTAAATATTTTAAACAAGAAAAATCGCTGATTTGATTCCCACCTAAAACGAGTTGCTCCAATAAACGCAAATTTTTGAGCACACCAATATCACTAATTTGATTATAACTCAAAACTAAATGGGTCAATTGAGTCAAATTTTGAAGCGCGGAAATATCCTGAATTTGATTTCCAGATAAATACAAATGGGTCAATTGAGTCAAATTTTTGAGTACCGAAATATCCTGAATTTGATTATCAGACAACCTCAATACTGTCAATTGTGTCAAATCTTTAAGAAAGGAAATGTCGCTAATTCGATTATTACCAAAATCTAATTTCTTTAAATGAATTAAATCTTTAATAGTATTTGGTATCGTTGTGAGTTTGAAACGCTCCAAAGATAATTGCACGATTCCTTTGCTTTTAGCATCTTGAAGGACGCGTTCCGCATCTTGTATAAAGAAAATAGGTTTTATCATTTCATTTTTAGGCAAATATAACAAATTTCCCGACTACCAAGTTTTTGTAAAAAAAGGCTCAGTACATGACAAAAAGAGAAATGGGGTGATGGATGTACGGATTTCACGGATTTCACGGATTTTCACGGATTTGGAGTTGTAACGAACGGTAAAATCCGTAAAAATCCGTGAAATCCGTGAAATCCGTAAATCCATCAACTCATTTCTTTTTTGTCATGTACTAAGAAAAAAAGGTTTCCATTTTCAATCCCTTTCATTTTTTTAAGTATTATTGCGCGGTTTTGGAAACAAACAGGGTGTTAAACATTATTAAAAAAAAGCATACTGAGAAAAATTATGTTAGTAAAAACCTATGCAGGTGCTGTCAAAGGCATTGATGCTCAAACGATTACGGTGGAGGTCAATGTCGGCGGGACGCTTTCTGCCCAAACAGACCGCTTTTATTTTTTAGTTGGACTTCCCGATAATGCGGTGCGCGAAGGCTTGCAACGCATCGAAGCCGCCGTCAAAAATGCGGGCATGCACATGGAACGCATCAAAACGGTGGTCAATCTCGCGCCTGCGGATTTGCGCAAAGAAGGTTCTGCGTATGATTTGGCGATTGCGGTGGCATTTTTGGCTGCTACAGACCAGATTAAACATGCTGATTTAAATAAATATATTTTGATGGGCGAATTGTCCTTAGATGGCAGTTTGCGCCCTATCAAAGGCGCGTTACCGATTGCAGTGCAGGCGCAAAAGGAAGGTTTTAAAGGCATTTTTCTCCCAAAAGCCAATGCCCGAGAAGCTGCGATTGTGAAAGGTTTGAACGTTTATGCGATGGAGCATTTGCGTCAAATTGCTGATTTTTTGAATGATAAAATCACCTTAGAACCCATTACGGTTGATATTGATGCCGAATTTGCTGGAAATCAAGCTCTTTCAGATGTTGATTTTTCAGATGTCAAAGGACAAGAAAATATCAAACGGGCTTTAGAATTAGCTGCTTCTGGCGGACATAACGCGATTTTGATTGGGCCACCTGGTGCAGGCAAGACGATGTTGGCTCGCCGCCTTCCAACGATTTTGCCGCCTTTGACCCTGCGCGAATCGTTGGAAACGACTAAAGTGCATTCGGTGGCGGGCATTTTGCCGCCTGATGCTGCCTTAGTGCCGATTCGCCCGTTTCGGTCGCCGCATCATACGATTAGCGATGTCGCGTTAGTGGGTGGCGGCAGTGACCCAATGCCTGGTGAAATTTCATTGGCGCACAATGGCGTTTTGTTTTTGGACGAATTACCAGAATTTAAAAGGGCTGTTTTGGAAGTTTTGCGGCAGCCGATGGAGGAACGGCGGGTGACGATTTCGCGGGCGCGGATGACGGTGGATTATCCCGCGAGTTTCATGTTGATAGCGTCGATGAATCCGTGTCCGTGTGGGTATTACAATCATCCTGAGAAAGATTGCGTTTGTGGAAGCATAGTGGTAAAGCGATATTTGAATAAAATTTCGGGTCCGTTGTTGGATAGGATTGATTTGCATGTCGAAGTTACGCCAGTGAAATTGGAAGAATTGGCTTCCATCGAACCGCCCAAAGAAAATAGTAAAGACATTGCTACCCGCGTGATTCAAGCGCGAAACATTCAAAATGAACGGTTTAAAGATACGAAAGAAGTATATTGTAATGCGCAAATGCCGAGTCGGATGGTGCGAGAAGTCTGCGTTTTAGACCCGCTTGGTTTGGAAACCTTGAAAAAGGCAATGGAGCGATTGCAACTTTCGGCGCGGGCGTATGACCGTATTTTGAAAGTGGCGCGTACGTCTGCGGATTTGTCGGGCAGCCCGCAAATTCAAATGGAACATTTGGCGGAAGCGATTCAATATCGGAGTTTGGATAGAGAAGGCTGGGCACGATAGGAGCATTTGAATCAAGAATGATTTTGAAAAGTAATTCATTTTCAATCAGCGAAAGCCAAGTAAGTAGCTCAACTGAAATAAGCTATCAAAATGTAACTAATTGAAAATTAGTAAATTAACTTGCGTCAAGTTTAAAAATTGGCGCAAGTTTTGTGCATTTAATTAAGTTCAACTGCTTCAATCCGTTATAATAAAACAGAGGATAATCGTACATGCCTTATTTGGATAAAATGCTCAATCAACATTGTAGGAGCGCGATGTTGATAGTAGTCCACTGCACAATCGGCATATTTTGCATACGCATTTTCCCGCAACTTCAATAATTTTGTATAACAACGTAAATAGGATTCATCTCGCGTTTCCCCTGTCAGTGGCTCATAGATACCTTGCCAAATGACACTTCTGCCTTCTCGTAAGTAATTGGCTGCCAATATTTTAACAAGGGAATGATCCATTTTCAAATGAATAATCGTCGTCAATACTTTTAATTGTTGCCAATATTTTTCGGGCGAATACACCAAACTACCTCCTGTATTCACAATCACAGGCGTTTGCG
>JBDLWG010000112.1:0-4383 GCA_039804385.1 Bacteroidota bacterium | reverse complement strand
CCAATGCGGGTTTTAATTCCATTTTGCTACAAATGTTGCGGTGCTACGCACCTTTTTAGTTTGCAAAATGATTTGAATACCGATAATCATTCTGTGGGTAATGGATAGGGTTGCAACCTCGACGACTTTGTTATAATATGCAATCAATTGATTATCAATAATTTACACCTTTTTGTCATTCCGTAGGAACCTTTTGCATTCCCGTTTTGGTCATTCCGCAGGAATCGTTTGTGGTTTAAAAGGTTCCTACGGAATGACAAAATCGCGCCCGTGAGGACTGCGACAAAGGGATTTCGGAATCCGCGATTTCGGATTGCGGAATCCGCGTAAAAAGTCGTCGAGATTGCAACCTCGACAATTTTATTGTAATATGTAATTAATTGATTATCAATAATTTATACTTTTTTGTCGTTCCGTAGGAAACTTTTTCGTTCCCGTTTTTGTCATTCCGCAGGAATCGTTTGTGGTTTCAAAGTTTCCTACGGAATGACAAAATCGCGCCCGTGAGGATTGCGACAAAGGGATTTCGGAATCCGCGATTTCGGATTGCGGAATGATAAAGTGTTGATTCTCAATGATTCCGCAATCCAACCAATACAAAAAGTCATCGTTTTGATGAACGATGACCTTTTGTATTGGTTGGATTGCCTTGATTTTCAAGTTGTTACCAGAAAGGGGTTCGATAATGATCTGCCGTCAAATCAATCATTTCTTGTGTTTCCTCAATAGATTGTTTAAGGCATTTTGCAACAAATTCGATGGAAGCACCATTTGTATTCATCTCTTTTGCCATTTTGACCCGTTCCTGCCATCGTGCATGTTCCTCCCCAACCCGTTTCGCACTTCGGGTAATAAGTACTTGAAATTAAAGAATCAACAAAAAATTATAACTACTAAAATATTGATTTTCAAGGTAGTATAACGTTTGGAGGGTTTGAAATCCCTCCAAACGTTGTTGTTGATTATTTAAATTTAACTACTTAATACTTCAATAGGTGTTTTTAGAGAAAGCCAATCAGAAAAAAATTATATGAACGATTCATCGAAGAACTCACAAAACAACTTGAAAGGATGCAAAAAGATAACGATTTTTTGAAGGAATTAGTTAAATCCCTTACCAAGTAAAAACGAACTCAAATGAGCGAAATAGAGAAAAGAAAGGTTATCATTGTTGCAATAATAACAACTTGAAAGTCAAAGTATTCCTTATCATATAAGGTCCGCGACGTTGCAACATTATCCATTACCCACAGCATCAAAAAGGTGCGTAACACCGCTATAGAAAAAATTGAAAATCAATTTTTTACGCTTCTTTAAAAATGAAATCTTTTCGCTTTTGTATGAATTGACAACAATAAGAGAAGCCGATTTGTTAGAGGCTCATTATTGGGTTAAAACTGAATTTTGAAAAAAGGAGTGAATGAATCAACGAAGCAGATGACGAATAGAGAAAAATTTTTAGCCTTAGTTTCGGCTGTGGATACGCAGACGGAAATTGAAAATGATTGGGAAATCGCTAATCGTCTGTGGTTGCGTGCCTCTCAAAAGATTGCTTTGGACATCTTGAAACAATTGACTCGTTTAGGCTGGACGCAAAAAGAGTTAGCCGATAAATGGGTGTCCGTCCGCAATATATTCATAAAATCGTCAAGTTCTTGGTGATGCTTCGATGTGGAGCGTTTATGGCTCGTTTTCAACAATAAATCATATTGTCGATGGGTCATAACGGTTGTAATTTCCTGCCCATTTTTATTTTGTTTTACCTAAACCGATAACAACCTTTTTCCCTAATTGTTTCGGGTCTTAAAGCAGTAGTATCCCTTCGGAATTGAAAATCAATGATTTAGATATTAAGATTCCGCACGCTTAGTAGTATAAAAACAATAGGAATGAAGGATGTATTTGCTTGGGTTTTCGCAAAAAAAACAAGCAAATACATCCTTCATTCCTATTGTTCCTTCATTCCTGATTCAAAATCAAAGCTCTTTTCGCAAACGCGCCACCGGAATATTCAATTGTTCGCGGTATTTCGCCACCGTCCGCCGCGCAATATTATACCCTTTTTTCAACAAAATGCTTTTCAATTTTTCATCGGAAAGCGGTTTGCGTTTATGTTCTTCGCCGATAATATCGGTCAAAATTTTCTTCACTTCAAGGGTCGAAACTTCATCGCCTTCACTCGTTTGCAAGGATTCGGAGAAAAAGTCTTTCAATCGTTTCGTGCCGTATTCCGTTTGCACAAACTTACTATTTGCCACCCGCGACACCGTAGAAATGTCCAAACCCGTCACATCTGCCACATCTTTTAGAATCATCGGGCGCAATAATTTCTCATCGCCCGTCAAAAAAAACTGGTATTGATATTGCATAATGGCATACATCGTCTTAAACATCGTCTGTTCGCGCTGCCGAATCGCGTCAATAAACCATTTTGCAGAATCAATTTTTTGTTTGATAAACATCACCGCCTCTTTTTGCAACCGGTCGGAACGATTCAAAGCGCGATTGTACTTATACGCCTTCAACATCTCTTTATAATGTTCGCTAATCCGCAAATCAGGCACATTTCGGCTATCCACATGCAATTCTAACACGCCATCCGCGTTTTCAATCGAAAAATCGGGGACGATATACTGCATATTGCGTTCTGCATTGCCCGCGTGTCCGCTTGCAGGCTTCGGATTGAGCTTCAAAATCTCATCAATCGCACCTTTTAAAATATCTTCAGTTACATTTAATTGTCTTTGCAACTTTGGATAATGTTTTTTAGAAAACTCTTCAAAAAAATCGGTCAATAATTTAGAAGCGATTTTCAAACAAATTTTATCTTCATCCGACACTTCATCGGATTCCATTTTATGCATGATTTGCAACAAAAGGCACTCGCGCAAATCCCGCGAACCAATGCCGGGCGGGTCAAAGCGTTGAATTTTACCCAACAAAAAGTTGATTTCGCGTTCATCGGTTTCAATATTTTGCGAAAAAAGCAAATCATCCGCAATATTTTCGGGTTGACGACGCAAATAACCATCATCATCAATGCTCCCAATAATCTGAATCGCAATGCGCACTTGTCGTTCTTCGAGTTTCAAAAGCCCTAATTGTTGCGCCAAATACTCGTGAAAGGAACTTTCAACGGCAATTGGAATCGTTTTTTCCTCCTCATCAGGCTGATACGACTCTCCTTTCGTTTTATACGAAGAAGGGTCATCCTCAATATATTGATTTAAATAATCATCCAACTCATATTGGTCTTCACGCGCTGGCGGCTCCTCCTCTGCGTAGTCATCTGAGGACGCTTCTTCCCGATACGCCTCTTCTTCGGAGGCAGAAAAGCCTTCTTCAAATTCTTCACCCTCTTCTAACGCAGGATTGGCTTCCAATTCCTCTTTAATGCGCTGTTCTAATGTTGCGGTCGGGATTTGCAGCAGTTTCATCAACTGAATTTGCTGCGGCGACAACTTTTGCAACATTTTTAAACTTTGAGTTTGTTTTAACATGGTATGATTACTTTTTTTTGATAATAAATGATGGTACTTTGACCGTGAAATTCATCGTGAAAACGCATTACCTTTGCACGCTACTTTTTTTTGAAAATTGGGTTGTATCCGTTGATTTGGTTTTGTTTGTCCTGCTGAAAATTTGCTTAGGGGTTGCAAATTTAACAAATTTGGCTAAAAAAAATTCCAAATACCCCACAAGTTTAGTCGTTTTTTGGTGAGATTGTCAATTTTTTTTTCAATTTTAACAAATATTTTTTAAAAATATTTGTTAAAATTGAAAACATAAAGTTGTGATAATCAATTTTTTAGGCACAAAAAAGCGACAAAATGGAGGTTTATAGGGGTGCGTAGCAAAATACATGCCATTTTTTTTATTATGTTTGAAAGGGCTTATTTGTACCCTTTTTAGGGTAAACGGTCTATTTTTCGGCGTAAACGGTGGATAAGTGAAAAGGAAAGTATCGTTTAAAGTCGTCGAAGTTGAAATTTCGACGACTTTTTATCCGATTTTCGATTTGAGTTCATGCGATTTCTTAATGAAGCTACTTACTTGGATGCTTGGGATTAAGTCCATTGGGCAAAGAAAAAGGAGAAAAATTGCCAGATGGAGCCAATTTTTTTAAAATGATTTTTTTGCAAAAAAAATCATTTTAAAAAAATTGGCTCCATCTACCCCCATTCTGGCGGGGTAACATTTTCCTACTTATTTAGGATTTTATGGATTTGTTCAGAGCATCTAAATTTATAAAACAGATTATACGTTTTTTTATTTTTCAAAAATTAAATATTTATTAAACCAATATGACAATCAATGACAAATTAGGGCTTTTGCGTACGGCGATGCGCGCTCATGGCATCGATGCGTATATCCTGCCTTCGA
>JBDLWG010000111.1:0-3043 GCA_039804385.1 Bacteroidota bacterium | reverse complement strand
ATTCAATCGAAAAGAATACTTTTGTTTCGATTAAAAATTTAAAATAACTTTTATGGTTCGACACATCCCAAATTTATTGACATTGATAAATGTCTTTTGCGGCTGTTGCGCGTTGGTTTGTATTTTCAAAATGCAATTTTCGACGGCAGCATGGTTTATTTTGGGGAGCAATATCGCCGATTTTTTCGATGGTGCAGCCGCAAGATGGTTGCGCATGCCTTCCGAAATGGGCAAAGAACTGGATTCTTTGGCAGATATGGTTTCGTTTGGCGTAGTGCCGGGAGCGATTTTGTACCAATTATTAGCCCAACATTTTCCTTCCGATAGCGTGCCGAATGCAGCAGCTATGCCAGCGTTTATTGTCACTTGTTTTTCTTGTTACCGACTTGCCAAATTTAATTTGGATACAAGGCAAACAGAAGGTTTTATTGGAATGGCAACTCCAAGTAGTACCATTTTTTGTACGGGCTTGATGCTGTTATCCATTTCCGATAAAACCAATCATTGGGGATGGAGCGCGTTCTTATTGCAGGCAGGGACGTTATACGGATTTGTGATTTTGCTCTCGTATTTGTTAATTGCGGAAATACCGATGTTTAGCCTTAAAATAAAAGGCTTTGGGTGGCAAGGCAACGAAATTCGTTGGACTTTTATCAGCATCACATTGGGATTATTATTAATATTAAAAGAACTTGCTTTTGCGCCGATTATTATTATCTATGTTTTATTAAACATAGGTCAATGGTTGTGGCGTTTAAAGAATGGTCTGAATTAGGATTTTTGGAATTAGGATGCTTCGGATAGGAAAGTTTATAAGGATATTTTTAGTTAAAATTCGAGTTTTCAACCCCAAATCTCCTTATAATCTTTTCCTACCCGAAGCATCCTAATTCAAAAATTTTCAAATCCTACAAAAATCCTAATTCAAACCATTAATAGTTATGGATAGGTTTTGAAGTGTTGATTCATGTAATCAGCCAATTTTTTGGCGACAAAGATGGCTGCTAAAATCAGGGTATAGGTTAACGTTGCTGTCATTGTTAGTGAAAGGGTCGTTTTAGGAAATAATTAAAACAAAAAATTTCATCTTAACCATTCTTAGTGAGAGTTGATGTTAAAGTTAATAAAAAATTTCAATGCTCGATGTAAAAATAACAAGATTTTTCAATGCACCATAATATAAAGCAATTTTTAGACGAATGTGTCGAAAATTATGAGCGTCCCGCCTTCATACAGGACGACCCTATTTCCATACCACACCGTTTCTCGCGGTTACAAGATATTGAAATAATTGCCTTTTGGGTATCCATGTTGGCTTGGGGTAAGCGAAAAACTATTATCCAAAAATCAATGCAACTCATTGATTTAATGGACAATACGCCTTATGATTTTATAAAAAATCACCAAGAAAAAGATAGAAAACGGTTTTTAAATTTCAAACACCGCACGTTTCAACCATTAGATGCACTCTACTTTGTTCGTTTTTTTCATACATATTATCAAAATAATGATTCGTTAGAAACGGCATTTGCTACTTCAATATTGCCTACATCCCCAACTATCGAAGCAAGTTTATTGAATTTTAACAAATTGTTCTTTTCTTTGGAAGATTGCCCAGACCGCACTCGGAAACAGGTCAGTTCGCCTGTGACGGGTTCGGCGTGTAAACGATTGAATCTGTTTTTGCGGTGGATGGTTCGGTCGGCGGACAAAGGCGTTGATTTTGGGTTGTGGAAAAACATTCAACCTGCACAATTGTTGATGCCGTTAGATGTGCATGTGGAACGAGTGGCGCGGCGATTGCAATTGTTGACCCGCGACAAAACCGATTTTAAAGCCGTCTTAGAATTGACAAACAATTTGCGCCAATTCGACCCGAATGACCCTGTAAAATATGATTTTGCGTTATTTGGATTAGGTGTAAAGGATTCATTTCCAACTTTTTAATATTGAATTTTAACCATGTTATACGAACAAATCCAAGAAAGCCTCCAATTCATCCGCCGCATCACGGATGCACAGCCCCATGTCGGTATCATTCTCGGCACTGGTTTAGGCGATTTTACGGACATTATTCAACATAAAATTGAAATTAATTATGCCGATATTCCCCATTTTCCCGTTTCGACGGTTGAAAGTCATCAAGGCAAATTGATATTTGGACAGGTGGATGGCAAATCGGTTGTCGTCATGTCGGGGCGTTTTCACTGGTATGAAGGTTATTCGATGCGGCAAGTCACGTTTCCAGTCCGTGTTTTGAAAGCCTTGGGGATTGAAACCATTGTGATTACCAATGTTTCGGGCAGTACGAATGCAACAATTTTAGCGGGCGATTTGGTTTTTGTGCGAGACCATCTTAATATGATGCCCGATAATCCATTGCGCGGTGTGAATGATGAACGATTGGGGGTGCGCTTCCCCGATATGGCTCATACCTATGATAAAACATTGATTCAGAATGGATTAGCGTTTTGTCAAAAAAATCAGATTCGAGCTTGTACAGGCGTTTATGTTGGTTTTCCAGGACCCAATTTGGAAACACCTGCGGAATATCGCTTTTTGAATGGAATTGGCGGCGATTTGGTGGGCATGTCCACCGTCCCAGAAGTATTGGTTGCGAAACATTCCAATTTAAAAATAGTCGTTCTATCTATTGTTTCAAATCAATGCTTTCCGCCCGACATCATTCAAGAAACAACGTTGGAATCCGTCATCGCACTCGCAAAAGCCACTGCGCCGAAATTACAAGCGGTGATACGACATTTATTAGTTTGACCAGAGGGGGATGGATGTACGGATTCAACGGATTTTCACGGGATTCTCACGGATTTTTAAGTTGTAACGAAACGCAAAATCCGTAAAAATCCGTGAAATCCGTGAAATCCGTACATCCATCACCCTCATTCATAAACAATAAAAGACCATTGTTGCGCACCCACTCGCGCTTGATACGCGCCCATTGAACAATCGTTCAAATCAAGAACCGTTTCATTAAAACCTTCTAAAACATTGATTTTAAACGTTTTAATGATTTGTCCCAATG
>JBDLWG010000110.1:0-15699 GCA_039804385.1 Bacteroidota bacterium | reverse complement strand
TAAAAACCAATCAAACCTTGCCTGCCCGTTCCGAATGGACGACTCTATACATTAGTGGCGGCAAAAAAGATAAATTGAGTAAAGGCGATATTGTTGGATTTTTAGCCAAAATCGGCGGTTTGGAACAAACGGAAATTGGTCTAATCGCGGTGATGGATTTTATGTCTTTTGTGGCAGTGCAGAAAAAGCGTTTGAAAACGGTTTTACCCATCCTGCAACAAGCCAAAATGAAAACCCGTAAATATAAAATCCAAGAAGCCCCTTTGAATGGATAAGTAGTCGCATATTAACGTCGGCGAGGTTGCAACCTCGCCGACGTTGGCGCGGTTTTTTTGATAATTTATTACGGCGCGACTACTTAGCATCGTTGGGCTTGTGTTCATTGAATTAAAAAAAATTCAATGAACACAAGTTTGAAAAATAGAACGAATCTTTACAATGTCACTTTTACATTCAAACACTTCTCTCCTATATGGTTTCTCTAAATAATTTTGAATGAACAATATAAAATTGAATTTTTTTAATTCACAGTAATTACATAAGTTTTTGGAAACCAATCTATTAGAAAACGGGCAACTGTTTTACCTACTTAAAAGGTGTAATATTTGACCACTTATAACTTCATGCTACCATAATTATGATGTCTCTAAACAAACTTACAACGAGGTTGACCATAGGGTTGATTGCTTTTGCCTTGCCCCTTAACGCGCAAGTTTCGTTAACTGCCACTAAATCTGCGACTCCAACGGCTTGTGCGCCAGGTGAAACCATTCAATTTACCATTTTATATTCGTGTTCGTCGCTGACCGACCCTTGTGACGGGGGCATTATAACAGACGTATTACCTGCTCAATTTGACTTTGTATCGGCGTTAGGCACTTCACACACCAATACGCCCACTTACAATGCGGGTACACATCGAGTGACTTGGCCGTTTTTACCCACGATTCCCGCAGGTTCAACAGGTCAACTGAAAGTGACCGCAAAAGCAAAAACAGGCTTAACGCCCTCTGGTGCGCTTTCCGTACAAAACTGTGTACAAGGCACGGTCACAAATTCGGGCATTGTTACCTCTAATTGTGTGAATGTTACTATCAATGTGCCTGCACCAACCAACCTTTTTACCATCACCAAAACCAAAATAAGCCCTGTTGGGACTCCCTATTTAGGCAATAATGTCACATACGAAATTTCCGTTTGTAATCCTGCTAATGCTGCCACAAATGGAGGCATTAATTTAATGGGCGCAACCGTCAAAGATGTATTACCGCCTGATGCCACTTTTGTTTCCGCTACTTTGGGTGGAACGTATAGTAATGGAACGGTCACTTGGAATTTGGGAAACCTGACAGCCAGTAATGCGGCATCTTGTGTAAAACCAACGGTTACGGTTTCTTATGCGAATCCGCCTTTTTCGGCGGGGCAAAATGTGACGAATACCGCTACTTTGACAGGCTCTTCTAATGGTTCGCCGATTACAATCGGACCTGCAACCGTTACACATGGGTTGCAAGCACCCGCTTCGCGTTGGACTTTTAGTAAAACGAAGGTGAATCCATCGGGACAAGCCTTTATAAACGAAGACGTTACCTATGAAATCGCTATGTGTAACCCTGCGGATGCCTTGACAAATGGTGGTTTAAATTCGACGAATACGATTTTCACCGATAATTTACTTGCAGGTGCAACCTTTGTTTCGGCGACACTCGGTGGGTTTTACAATGCAGGAACGCATACAGTTGCTTGGAATATTGGAGACCAAACCGTGTCCAATACGGCTTTTTGTACCAAACGCCAAGTTACAGTGCGTTATCCCACAGGCACTTTTACGAATGGACAAAGTGTTTGTAATGCTTTTTCGGTAACGGGCAATATCCAAGGTTCGGCAAATGGAAGTCCAATTGGGACGACGAATGCTTGTCACACGGTCAATACTTTTGTGCCTGTATGTGCGGCAACCGTTAGTGGTAGCATTGGTAGCAACCCTAATTTAGTTGGAGAACCGCAAACGTATAGTTTCGCACTCAACAATACAGGGAATCGCACCTTAAATAATTTTGTTTTTGAAACGGCAATTCCTGACGCGATTCAAATGACTACGTTGAAAACAGGGAGCTATTCGGGCGGTGCAAATGTGATTGTAAAATATCAAACGAATAATAACAATACATACACGACTTGGGGAACATACAGCACAACTACTAATACCACTTTATCAGTCAGTAACTTAGGATTAGGCGTGAATTACATCACTAAAATCAGGTTGGAATACGGCGCGATTCCAGCTGGGTTTTCGGCATCAACGAAACCTTCTATCACAGGAACCCTGCTGAATCCGTCCAAAAGTGGTGCTGCTGTGAATGTTGGCAATACGATTTCCAATTGTAGCGATATTCATTGGGAGTGTGATGGCAATAATCAGACGCAACAAAGTTGTGTTGACTTTGATGTAGATGTTTTTGTGGCAACTCCAACCGCATCGGTCTCCAAATCCAGACAAGCCTCTATTTTAAATGTGGGTGGTGTACAACAATATAGTTTTAATGTCTCCAATTCAGGGAACGTTGCATTAAGCAACTTTCAATTAACAGACGCTATTCCGTTAAATCTTAAATTGACATCTTTACAAACAGGTATCTATAATGGTGCAACGACCAGCGTTATGGTTAAATATACAACCAATGTAAGTGGTGCAACCTATTTGACTTGGCCCTTGGGTCCGTATAGCAGCAATACCAATTCGACCTTGAATAGCACCGACTTAGGTTTGGCGGCAGGACAATATGTGACCAATGTGCGATTAGAATATGGAACGGTGCCAACAGGTTGGAGTTCGACAACAAGCCCCAAAGTGATTGGAACAGTCATTAATCCCGGTAATTCGGGTGTAAGTATTGCTTTAAATAGTACGGTTTCCAATGTTGCTACCGTCAATTACGACTATCTTGGAACGGCAGGCAGTGCAACCTCGACAGCTAATTTCACCTTCAATGTGCCACCTTTGCCGCAACCCGAAGACATTAATGTTAGTAAAAGTATGGTCAACAACCAAGCAACCTACAATCCTGGCGATACAATACGGTTTCAAATTAGCATTGTCTCCGATAAAAGTACTATTATCAATCCAATCGTTGCCGATTTATTACCCGCAGGATTGGATTATAAAAATGCAAGTTGGACCCTATCTTCCGCACCAAGTGGTGCGCCACAACCCAATTTTGTCGCCATAACCAATTATAATGGCACTGGAAGAACTTTATTGCGCTGGACTTGGGCGGATTTGACGAGTGTAGGTGGTGCGAATCGTGCCTATACCTTGCCTGAAGATGCAAATTTAACGTTGAGATTTACGAGTATTTTAGCAGCGTCAACCCCTGTCGGACTCAATACGAATAGTGCGGCTTTATTAACGAACAGCATGGATATTACAGGTGCTTCGGATGCTTGTAACCAAACTAAATTGATGGATATCAATGATTTAGATGGTGATGGAAATACAACCGAATCCATTTGTAGCTGTACTTGTACGAACTATCAAGTGGCTACGATTGCCAATTTAGAAAGCATTAAATGGGATAAAGGCGAGTTGGATGCGACTTGGATGAAATATCCTGCCGTCGCAAAAACGGTTCCAGGTGGGACGGTTGATTATCAATTGCGTTTGAAAAACGTAGGTAATATTGCCATGAAAAACATTGTTTTAGTCGATGTTTTGCCTTATATTGGAGATAAAGGGGTTGTTTTATCAGGATTTGACCGTTTATCCGAATGGCGACCTGTGTTAATCGCGCCTCTAAGTGCGCCAGCAGGGGTAAAAGTTTATTACAGCACCGAAAAAAATCCATGTCGAGACGAGTTAGCAGGTTTTAATCCAATTCCGTTTCCGACAGGCTGTGTGGATAACAGTTGGACGTTGTTACCACCTGCGGACATTACAACCGTACAAGCGGTTAAATTTGATTTTGGTACTTTAAACATGGCTCCTGCGGATGAATACGTTTTAGAATGGAAAATGATTGCACCACCCAGTGCGCCGCAAAATAATGAAGTGGCTTGGAATTCATTCGGATATGTGGCTCAGAGAGCTGATGATAATTCGTTCTTGCTACCGGCTGAACCCATTAAAGTCGGCATTAAAATTCAACCCCCTGTTGCGGGCATCATCGGGGATAAAGTTTGGTTAGATACCAACCGCAATGGGATTCAAGATGTAGGTGAACCCGGTTTAGATGGGGTCAAAGTGGATTTGTACCGTGATAATGGAGATGGAATTGCCGATATAACCAACGATACGTTGCTCGTTTCCAAAGTAACCTATGATGGCGGTCTTTATTCTTTCACGAGTTTGGCTTCGGGCGGTTACTTTGTCGTGTTTCATGTGCCAACGACTTATGGCGTTTCGCCACCGAATGCAGGTTTAGATGATGCCGATTCCGATGGCATTTCGATAATTACTAATAATCGAGAGTTAGCCATTACCAATGTCATCCCTGTTACGGTCGGTACGAATAATTTAACGATTGACCAAGGCGTATTTCCGCAACCTGTGGGTGCATTAGGCGGTTTTGTCTGGTCGGATACGAATGCGGATGGCTTGCAAAATGAAGGTACTTCCACAGGATTGAACGGGATTACCGTCAAAATCTATCGCAATACTTCTGGCACAGCAGACCCATTAACCGATGTATTGGTTGCAACGACAACGACTCAAAATGATATTGCAGGACGTGCAGGTTATTATTTATTTGATGACTTGACTCCTGCCAATTATTATGTGGTTTTTGTATTGAATAACGGATTTACATTTGCTCCAAGAGGCAGTACAGGCATTTCAGACGCAGGTGATGCTGACCCTAATGTAGGTACAGGTATCACTGAAATCACCACAATTGCGGCTTCCGAAATTGATTTAACTTGGGATGCAGGCGTGATAGTGCCTTCTGGTACCTTAAGTCTTGGTAGTACGGTCTGGTTGGATACCGATAATGACGGCATTTACGAAGCGGGCAATGGTGAATTAGGTATTAATGAGGTCGTTGTAAACCTATACAAAGATACCAATAACGATGGTACTTTTACAGTTGGTATTGATGAACTTTTTGCAACGACAACGACGCGGACAGTGGGCGGCATTGCGGGTACGTATTTATTCACAGGACTTCCTGCGGGCAACTACATTGTTCAATTAGACAATAGCAATTTTGATACTGGTCAACCCTTAGAAAATTTGGCAACAAGTTCAGGCAATGGAACGGCTTCAGACCCA
The DNA here is from genome assembly GCA_039804385.1 of Bacteroidota bacterium. Classification (GTDB taxonomy): domain Bacteria; phylum Bacteroidota; class Bacteroidia; order Chitinophagales; family Saprospiraceae; genus JAAFJT01. The sequence goes on along the minus strand of JBDLWG010000110.1, from coordinate 10,433 downwards.
GATAACAATATAGATGAAGATGATAATGGGGAAGCGATGGCAGGACAAGGTATTGTCAGTAAAGCGATTACATTATCCGCCGCAGGCGAGCCAACTAATGACGGTGACACGAATAGTAATACCAATTTAACCCTTGATTTTGGGGTTTATGCTTATGTTTGTAATCCATTGACCCAACTTACTGTAAATGATATAGAAATTTGTTCCAATGCGCCCACGACTCACTTTACGGTTCAAACCGATAATACAACTGCTTCTGGGATTCAATTGGTTTGTTACAACGCGCCAACTCAGAATCCGTATGATGGATTACAATTACGCACTTTGGGAACGGCAACAGGCAATGGCACGAGTGCAACTTTTAATAATATGACTTTGCCAACAACGATTGGGACTTATTATGTATATGCCATTTTAACAAATATTCCTTCGGAGCCTGCGTGTCGCCCTTTTGCAGGCACGACGCTTAAGGTCATTGATTGTAATTGTCAATTTACGAATGCGAATTTGACGGTTTTTTGCAATAACAATGGCACATTGTTCAATACAGGCGATGATTATATGGATATACAAATTCGACCTGTGGGGCAATTTTTAGGATTTACGGGTTTTACGTATAGTGGTGCTTTTACGGGAAGTTCGGCTTATGGCGTTGCCGTGTCCTTGCGCACGGCTGCGGGAACAGCAGGTGCTGGCAATCTGAACTTACAAATTACAGATAATACAAATGCAGGTTGTTCGATGAGCGTGCCGATAGTGAATCCGGGCGTATGTTCTTCGGTTTTGCCTTGCCCTGTGCAGATATGTTTGCCTGTGACCTTACGGCGTAATTAAGTTTTTTTTGTTTTCTTTAAAAAAAGGGCTGGTAAAACGCATTTTACCAGCCACGCTACAACCTTTGGAGGGTTTCAAACCCTCCAAAGGTTTATTAATCCATTTATTTAATTTTTATCAATGCGTATTTCTTTGATAATCACTTTTTCGCCATCTGTATTGTAATATAAATAGACTCTAAAATTCCCACCTGCGGTTGCTAAATCGCCTGTGGTATAATGAGAATTATTGCCTTTGGAACTACCCACATGTCCCGCATTGAAATTACGCGGCTTATTTTTCGTGAAAAAATCATTTAAGGCTTGCACCGCTTGATTTTTATTATAAAAATCCTGCTTACCCGCCAAATTCATTTCCACATTGGCATCCATGTACATGCCAATCGCTGTTGCATCACCATTGCTCATCGCTTTGGTGATAGAGGCGAGATTAGGGTTATCGCTTACAATCATCGCCCAAAAAGGAACTAAGAACAACAACGTTTTCATTGTATTGATTTTTTTGAATTGATTTAGTAATGATTCGCTCGTTCAGAAAATGAATGCAAACTTAAAAAAGTTTGACGATATTATAACGGACAAAATTCTTTTAACAAATTTATTTTACAGAAATCCCAATCACTCCTTATCCATTTTATCGCCAACATTTCATTTACATTGAGACGCATCGGAGCGTGTCGCGTCACAATGTCAGAAATGAAGCTCAGTTTTAGTACAAAAAGCCTATTTTTGCCCTAAAAACCTTCTTTTTTGAACATTTTTTTAGATTCAAAAAAAAAAATGAATTTTTTTGAAAAAAAGTTGTCCAAAAACTTGCACAAGTGATTTGAATGATACTATCTTTGCATCGCGAAAAGGAAATAAAGGTTTTCAATAGCAAAAAGTTAATAAGCGGAAGTAGCTCAGTTGGTAGAGCACGACCTTGCCAAGGTCGGGGTCGCGAGTTCGAGTCTCGTTTTCCGCTCCAAAAAGCCTTCTTACCAAGAAGGCTTTTTTTTTAGTGTTATGATTTGCCTCGGTGGTGGAATCGGTAGACACGCAGGACTTAGTTCTTTGGTTTTTAGTTTTAAAAAACTAAAAAACTCGAAATTTGAGTGCTTCAAAGGAAACTTTGAATGTAGAATCGCTTAACGTCGGGGAAGCCTTCACAATTCAGAAAAATTGAATGGTAATCCCGAGCCAAGCCGTTTGAAAGAACGGAAGGTGTAGAGACTTAACAGGCGATACCTAAACTATTGAAAAATAGCATGGTAAAGAGAAAGTCCAGACCACAAACGCTTTATCAAGCGGTGGCGAAAGCCATAGTCGGTAAGAAAATCCTGTGACAGTAATGTTGTGCGGGTTCAAGTCCCGCCCGGGGTACTTATTTTTTTTTTTGCCTTGTCGGTTCGGTCTGATAAGGCTGTTTTTTTTTATGGTAAAAAGTTAAAGCCCGTCAAGTTTCGATTGAAAACTGACGGGCTTTGTTATGGTACATTTAGCGACACTTTAAATATTATTTTTATGACAAAAAATAATATTTTTAAAATTCTCTAAAAAATAAGGTGTGATTCCAAAATAAACCTTTATATTTGCGAAACTCATTCAGAGGTTTAATTCCAAAAAACGTTTAATTGCTGTCATACGGGTTTTGAAGCGACCAAAACGATTGATTATCAAGACTTTAGGCAGTTAAATTTCAAACCAACATTTTTTTAAGTACAACTTATTCTTTACAACTATGAACCTTTTTGAAGAGGTACAAAAGCAGATTGAGGCAGGTAACACCGAGAAAGCTTTGGAGGACGTTAAAAAAGCCCTCAAAAAATCGCCTGAAGACGTAGAAATCAAACGCGCTTGCGCGATTGTTTTTTATGATTTAATGAAAACGGCTTATGAAGGAGGTAACTCTAACAAAGCAATCGCGGAATACGGCAATTATTATGCGTTGGAATTGCCTGAAGAAGACCCCCTGCATGAACAGTTCAAAGTCTATCAACGACGCATCCACCCCGAGTTTCCGCGTATGCAGGAAGCGAATAAGCTGAGTAAGGCGGGGAAAAATATGGAAGCATTGGCGATTTATGAAGAAGTGATGGCTACTTTAAAGGATTTTAAAGTGGCTTACGTCAATGTCGGATGGTGTTTATATCGGTTGTTGGCGGAGTTGGCTCCGCAAGCAAAACCCGATGTGCCGCTTATCAACAAATGCTTTCAGATTTACAAAAATTTTGAAATTTTAGGTCCTTCCAACCTGCACGCGCAAATGTTGCGCATTGCTTTGTACTTCAAAGATGTCGATGGGGTTGATTTGTTGGATTTCTTGCATGATTGGAATTTTGCCAATTTCCGCGATGAGGATTTCGAGCCTTTCAAAACAGCGAATAATAGTACGATTCCAAGTTTATGTGAGCGTGCGTACTTGACCTATTCGCGGGTGTTGCTTTATGGGATGAAAAGTCCTGATGCAGCAACTGCGGAGAAAGCACGCAATTTTGCAAATGAATTTTTGCCTCAATTAGAGGAGATTTTGGAGAAATTGCCACGCAACGTGTGGTTACCTTATGCAAGAGCTTTGTTGATGAGTCATTTGGGCAAGGCGCGCCGCGCTCAAATGGAGTTGGTACACATCATCAAATATCGGAATACAGAGTTTTGGGCATGGGCTTCTTTGGCAGAGAGTTTTGCGATTACGGGCGAGAATCAACAAGCCTTGTCTTGTTTCTGTAAAGCCTTTTTATTGCCTGCACAGGGCGAATTGGCGGCACAAGTTCGGGAAAGTTTCGCAGGACATTTGCTCCGAATCGGCATGAATTCAGAAGCGAAAACAGAGATTGAAAATATTGTCAGTGCGCGCAAGAAAAAAGCCACGAAATTGTCTCGGCAGATTACGGAATGGCGTACGTTGCCTTGGTATCGGGATTTGCGCATACAGATGAGTAATAAATTACTTTATACGAAAAATGCGGGTCGCGCAGATGCGTTGTTATGGGCAGATTTGCCCGATAGCATCGCGGTGGTGACGCACGTTGACAAACAACGGGCTGTGTTTTTCTTTGCCGTTGACAAAAAAGTGGGCGGTAAGCACAATTTGAAAGGTATTGTTGCAAAAGTACAAGTCGGTGACATTTTGGCTTTGAAAGTCAGAGAGGTCAAAGGCGAAGATGGTTTGACATCGTTTAAAGTGGTGGGCGCACGATATGAGAAGGAGAAAATCCCAGCTGATATTTGCCGTCGGGTCATTGAAACGATTCAAATTCCTTATGGACGGGATTTTGGTTTTATGAAGCCTTCCAATATTTATGTGGCGGCGGATTTGGTCAAAGGCTCGCGTTTGTATGACGGGCAGCGTTGCCAAGGCATTGCGTTATTGTCTTATAACAAGGCAAAAGCGGAATGGGGTTGGAAAATGATAGCAGTCAATGGCGAATAAAAAATGGATGTTGAAAGATTTAATGATTCATTTTTCAACAAAATGCCCTTTCGGAAGGTCACACCTTTCTGAAAGGGTCTTTTTATTTTCAAAAAAAACGAACTTTTATTGCTATTGTGCTGTTTTTGGCTTTAAATTGTACACTGAATTGGAACGCGGATAATATGAGGTAGGTGGATTCTCCCGAATTGATATATTTTAATAAAAAAATTCGTGAAAATCCGCCAAATCTCTGTCCTCCGCGTTTCAATCGCTCTTAACAAAATACATTTTATTATTTTATTTGTTCACAAAATCCAATTCTTTTGGCTAAAGTAGTTAATCCGAATCCAAATCCGAATCCCAATAGGGGAAACAATCCGCCTCAGTCGAAGCCGCCTCAGTCGAATCAACCACCGCGCCCACCTCAACAAGGTCCGCCGCCGAGTCGTCCACCGCAAAGTCAACCCCCTGTGGTGACTCCGAAATCGCCTGCGGCTCCACCACCACCACCACCTGGTCGCCCACAAAGTCCGCATTACAAAGGCGGTGTTCAACCCAAAAAAGTACAGGAGTTGGAACATCGGATTAATGATGCGATTCGAGTGCCTGAAATCCGTTTGGTGGGAGATCATTTGGACGAGTTGAGTGCGAAACTGGGTGAAAAAATAATTCCGGGGGTTTATGCAACCAAATTAGTCCGCGAATGGGCGGATAAAATGGAGATGGACTTGGTGGAAATCACGCCGAATGCGGTGCCGCCCGTATGTCGCATCATTGATTATGCAAAATTTTTGTATCAAAAAAAGAAGCGCGAGAAGGAAATTAAGTCAAATGCTGTGAAAACAGTGGTGAAAGAAATTCGATTTGGACCTGAAACAGGCGAACATGATTTGGAATTTAAAATCCGTCATGGCATTGAGTTTTTGAAAGAGGGTTCCAAAGTGAAAGCGTATGTGCAATTTAAAGGTCGTGCGATTGTGTTTAAAGAGCGCGGCGAATTGATTTTATTGAAATTTGTGAAAGCGTTGGAAGATTTTGGCGTGCCAGAATCGCTTCCTAAATTGGAAGGCAAGAAAATGATGGTCACTGTTACCCCGAAAAAAGGGGGCGCGAAAAAATAAAGAAACCGAATCGGTGCGTCAATTGTAGCAATTGGCGCATTTTTTTTGGTAATGGTTAAAAAACGAGGTAGCATACCGTTTGGAGGGTTTCAAACCCTCCAAACGGTGTTGTCTGGATAAGAATAAACATAAACTCATTGTCCTTTTTTCTTTTTAAAATCGGTTTTCAAATCGTAAGGAATAATATAAGTTGTAATCGTCACACCATAGATGACCTCTACGGCTTCAAGTACAAGGCGATGTGTCACTTCGGAATCCACGAAAACCAAATAAGTGCCTTCTGTAAGTCCCATTCGGGATGCGTAATAGGCGGTTTGCGTTTTACCATTTTTGAATTGCGTAATATTGTGATATACTTTGGATTCAACCACAGCCTTTTGCCCATTAATATCAATCGTAATATCGGCGACACCGAGATTGATATGCGGTTCGATATACGACGAACCACCGACAACGCCGAGAAAGGCACTAATATAGGTTTCAAAACTATACATCAAAGCCGCTTCTCGAATGGAAACGACTTTCCCTTTGTCATCTCTATCCAAAAAGAATCGAAAACCGCGCATTTTCGCATATTCTTTATACTTTTCAATGACTTTTGGCATGTTTAGATTGCCCGCGTCTGTAAAATATTCGTCAATATCAATATTTTTTTGAATCCGATTTTGCTCCCCATTCAAATAGGGGTAAAACGCGTCATGCAAACATTTTTTGTATAAGGGCACTCGAAACGTCACAAATTTCTGTACATCAGGAATAATAATGCCATTGACAAACAAATCTTTAATAGGTGCTTTGTAAATTTGAAATGGCACTTTTTCTTCGGTAAACAACAATCGTTCTACAAAAGAACGATATTTATTGCCTTTATTGATAATATTTGAAATATTTTTATCAATATCTTCTTTCAAATAAAGTTCTTCGACCATTAGGTAATCAGCCACTTCAATAATAGGCTTATTTGCTTGATAATCAATGAGTTTTGCAGCAAAACCATTCACTAAGCCAGGTTGATTCGCCGTCATTTCAGAGATTCTGGATTTGACTTCGGGTGCGAATAATTGCCCTGTTTCGGTTTCGTGCTGTTCCAATAAGGCTACGGTTTCTTGGTTGGTAAAATATGGAATATTCAAATTATCCGTTACATTAAAGGGGCTTGCATTGTCTTGAACAACGCCTACAATATTGCTCACGCCAACCAAAATCACTGATTTTAAAGCATGAGATTGACGAGAATGATACGCATTCCGAATCGAATGTAAAAATTGTCCAAAAAAATCGGCATTAATGCCTTCTACTTCATCAATAATCAACACTAATTTATCGTCACTAATGTTTGCGATATTTGCAAAAGTGCGTTGTAGGCTTAAATGATGCCAATCATAGTTCCAAAATTTTTTCACTTGTCTGTGAAATTCATGTAAAAAATCTTCAATATTGGATTCTTTGTAATTTTCAAAATTTAGATGAGCCACTTTGTAGCCTTCTTGAATCAATTCAGTGGTCAATTGACCAAAGTACGTACTCTTACCAGTTTGGCGCGGAGCCCAAATCGTGAAATAACGGTCATTTCGCACTTTGCGCATCCCTTCTTTAATTAAATCAGTGCGAATTAACGTGTAATGTTGTTCGATGATATTGGGCCCAGAGGTGTTAAAATAACGCATTGTTTTAAAATTTATATTTTATTTAAAATATTTGTTTGAAGTTAATTAAACAAAACGAATTTAGTAGTCGAGAAATTTATTTCCCAACTACTAAATCAATTCAATCCGCATTCCAATAATGCATCATTTCAGTATCGCACTATCGCTTTGAGGCGATTTGCCAAACAAGCTTCCACCAATTGATACAACGTTTTGGGCTGATGCAACCGCCAATCAATGTGATTGAATTGCCAACCGTAATGTATAAAGTGTTGAAGCCCAGTGTGATTCATCTCATCTGCCACATGGTCAAAGGTATTCAACAACACAATCCATCCTGATTCCTCTCTACAAGATTCTGCCCACTCTTCATAATAACAATCATCTGAACCATGAAAATTTAAAACATTTTCAGTCAAAAGAATGTATTTTTCAATCCCTTTTTCCAATAACGGTTCAATGACATTTTGTTTTAAAAGAGCAATATCATTGTGTAATGTATCATTCCATTCGCCAATCATTTCGATAATGCAATAATTTTGAACATAATCAGCATACAAAATTTTCAAATATAAAGTTTCAGAACCAAATTCATCCCAGCGCGGATGAATGTAGTAATTGTAAATCCGATGTTGACACATCGTATCATTGTAAGTGCGCCCATAAAAAGGCGTATTTTCGTCATCTTCCGCCGCGTACTTGATACGCCAGCGCGGAAAGGGAGCTATATCCTGCATTGCTAATTCAATAAAAAGTTTTAAAATCCTCTTGCATCATCGTCGCCACGATTATCCGCCGCGCCTTCCAATTTGCCATCCGCCCGAACTAAAATCGCATCCACTGCGCCCAGATTACCGCGTTCTTCGAGCGTATGTCCCATATTTTTCAAAGTACTATTGGTTCCATTTTCCAAACAATCTTTTTCGATGAAAACCTTATCAGGTAACCATTGACTATGAAAGCGTTTGGCTTGAACGGCTTCTGAAATATTCATATTAAAATCAATGACATTTGTAATGACTTGAAAAACAGAAGTTATGATAGTCGTACCGCCAGGCGTGCCCACCACCATAAAGAGTTTTCCATTTTTCGTAATAATCGTCGGAGTCATGCTGCTCAACATCGTTTTACCCGATTGAATCGCATTTGCCTCACCACCAATCGCGCCATACATATTCGGAACGCCTGGTTTTGTACTAAAATCATCCATTTCATTATTTAACAAAAATCCCGCGCCGCCAACAACGGTTCTACATCCATAATTGTCATTCAACGTCGTTGTAACCGCCACTGCATTGCCCTCCGCGTCTATAATGCTAAAATGCGTTGTTTGTTCACTCGCGGAAACGGTTTTGAAATTACCTGCTTTTACGGATTTACTTGGGGTTGCTTTTTCGGGATTGAAATCACTCATGCGTTTTTGTAAGTAATTGGCATCCAGTAGTTTATCTGTTGGAACAGGATAAAAATCAGGGTCGCCCAAATGCTCTGCGCGGTCTGCATAGACCCGTCTTTCTGCCTCCACTATCAAATGCGTTGCCGCTTTGCTATGAAAACCATACGAACCAAGCGGATAAGACTCGACCATGCCCAATAATTGAAACAATGCAATCCCACCACTCGAAGGCGGCGGCATGCCCACCAAATCATAGCCGCGATATTTGCCTGTCAACGGTTTGCGCCAAGTCGCTTGATATTTTTGCAAATCTGTTTTCGCGATAATCCCGCCGCCGCGCTGCATTTCTGCCACGATTTTATCCGCCGTTTCGCCTTCATAAAAACCAGCATGACCTTTATCCTGTACTAAGGTTAGCGTATGTGCGAGTTCTTTTTGGATTAAAATAGCTCCTTTTTGCCAGATATCGCCTCCTTTTTTGACAAAAACAGGCGAAATTGTATTATATTTAGCAAAATCAGTTTGATTATTATTCAAACTTTTTGCTTCTCTATCCGTGATTTCAAAACCATTTGCTGCCAAATCAATGGCAGGTTGCACCAATTGTTTAAAATCTTTCAATTTAGAATATTTTTCATACATCTGCACACAACCTGCAATCGTACCCGGAATGCCTGCCGCCAAATGTCCTTTTTGGCTTTTATCGGGTAAAACATTGCCTTTTTCGTCCAAATACATATCTCGGTGCGCTGCTGTGGGAGCTTTTTCCCGAAAATCTAAGGTCGCCGTTTCGCCTTTCGCACTGCGATAGACCAAAAAACCGCCGCCACCAATATTGCCTGCACGCGGATACACAACTGCTAACGCCAATTGCACCGCCACTGCTGCATCAATCGCATTGCCGCCTTTGCGAAGCACCTCTAAACCCACTTTCGTAGCCAACGGATGTGCTGAAACGACCATCGCTTTTTCCGAAAAAGTCGTTTTTTGAATGCTGTAACCGATAAACGGTTTGTTGGTTTTGCAGCCCAAGAGGAATGCAAGGCTCAACGGAATGATTTTGAATAATTTTGATTGTTTCATTTTTTGCTTGGTATGGTTTTTGAAAACCATGTTTAATTCTCAATGAGAAAAAGTTTTACAAATCAAAAAAAACATGCGTGAATTAAATACTCGAAATACTCCACAAACTTATAATCTTTTTTTTAAAAACTGTAGCAACTTGATTCACGATGAAGCAGCCTTTTCATCTCAAAAATGTTTCCCGCTTTTTGTACACATTTTTGTTTGTAATATTTTATTTTTGTGCAATAGCACAAACCATTTGCACGTTCCAAGATAACAAATTGATGGTGCAAGAACTGTTAATTGGCAATAAAATCACTTGGACAACGACCGCAGAACATGATTGCCAGGTGTTTAAAATCGAAAAATCGAGTGAAGGTAAATCTTTTTTTGAAATTGGCTCTATCCCTGCAACGGGTAACCAAGGTTTGAATCAACCCCAAACGTACACTTTTTTAGATGCGCGGATTGGTTTTGCACATTGTTTTTATCGGTTGACGATTTATGGAAAAGGTGGACAAACGACTGAATCCGAAATAATTGATTTTCAACGAGTTAGTCCCAATGACATGCTTATCACTGCCACCAGTGGCATCACCAGCGAAAATGCTTTTTCAGTAACGGTGCAATCAGCAACGGAAGGAGCATTGGATTATACGTTATCTTGCTCCGAAAATGGGGCGGCTCAAAATGGTACTTTTCGACTTCGACGCGGCTTAAATTTGTTTAATTTTGATTTAGAATCTTTACCATTAGGCTTGTATGAAGTCCGATTGATGCATGCTGAGGAAATTGAAATCGTCCAAGTGAAAAAAGTAAAAAAATCTGAAATATCAACCCTACACCCAATGGTGGAGAAGAAATAGGCATTATATTTGTCATAAAAGAAATGTTTGGTTAATTATTTTCATGGTTATGTTTATGCCGTCCGGTTCGATACCGAACGGCATTTTTTATTTTAGGGCGCAAAAATTACAC
>JBDLWG010000109.1:0-3497 GCA_039804385.1 Bacteroidota bacterium | reverse complement strand
AAATCCACATTCCGAAATAGAAAAGGCTTTTTCTTTCCCGATAGAAAAAAGAAAAAGCCTCTTTTGAGCATAATTATATGAAATACGGCAACGACATTACCGTTCCGAAAACGTGGTTTCGGTAGCGACAATATCGTTGACAGGGCAATTCTACTTTTTGTCGGCGAAAAATTCTTTCACCTTGTCTTTATGCAGGATTTGCTCTTTGAAAGAGTAAGAACCCGTCACAGGGTCTTTGACGCTCTTGATGACGCGTACATGATCCTTTCCAGAACCTGCATTCGCAGCCCGTTGAGCAACTTTCGCGTTTTTAGAAACTTTCTTAGCCATGACTGATAAAATTATTTAATTTCGCGGTGAACCGTCATTTTTTTCAAAATCGGGTTAAATTTTTTCAATTCTAAACGAGCAGGTGTATTTTTTCTATTTTTTTCCGTTACATAACGAGAAGTACCGGGTTGACCCGACGCTTTATGTTCAGTACATTCCAAAATCACCTGAATCCGATTACCTTTGCTTTTCTTTGCCATGATGTATGGTTATCTTAATTGATTGAATCTAATTGCGGGCTTTTTTAGCCATTTTATTCAAGTAGGTGAATAAACCCATCTTGCTAACGGTGCGCAAGGCAGACATGGAAACCCTCAATGTGACCCATTCATCTGTTTCTGGCACGTAAAACTTTTTATCTTTCAAATTCGGCTCAAAACGACGTTTAGTTTTACGATTTGAGTGCGATACTTTGTTGCCCACCACAGGACGCTTGCCTGTTAATTCACAAACTTTAGACATGATATTTTTAATATTTGTGATATAACTTGCTGCTTGTTGGAAACGAGTGGCAAGTTATTCTATTCGTTACAAATCAAAACTAACTTCCTATTTAGAATAAAAGTTTCGGCATCAACCATCGGATGACCGAAACTCTTATCTTTGGTAGTGATCTTGTCAGGAGTCGAACCTGAAACCTTCTGATCCGTAGTCAGATACTCTATCCAATTGAGCTACAAGACCTTATTTGAAACGATTCAATGTTTCTGTTTCGTTTCGCGGTGCAAAGATAACGCCTTTTGTTTTACACCACCAAATTTTTTTTAACTTTTTTTGAAAAAAAATTAAAAAAAGGTTGTATCTTCCTTTATAACAACAACGTTTGGAGGGTTTCAAGCCCTCCAAACGTTATACTACCTTGATTTAGCAGGTATAAATTTGATTCGATTCTTTAAGTTCTACGACCTTAAACACCCCATTTTCGCAATTGCTTCAATAAAGCGGTAAAATCTTTGGGTGGTGGTGCTTCAAAACTAACTTTTTCGCCTGTCGTAGGATGTGTAAACGACAATCGAAACGCATGTAACGTCGTCCGAGCCATGATAGGCTGTTCTTCCGTCTCCTTGCTCAATCGAAAACCGCGCTTTTTAATATCCGATAAAAAAAGTTCTGGACGCGTTCCGTACAACCTATCTGCCGCCAAAGGATAACCAATACATTGAAAATGAACTCGAATTTGATGGGTGCGCCCCGTCCGAATATCGGCTTCGACTAAGGTATAATTTTTAAATCGCTCCGCCACTCGATACAAGGTCAAAGACGGTTTGCCCAATTGCGATGTAATCATCATTTTACCGGGAACCGCAGGATTTTCACCAATTGGCTTATCAATTTCACCCGATTCTTGGTGCAAAACCCCATTTAAAAGCGCGTAATACACCTTTTCAACCCCTTCTTTATGGTCAAATTGCATGGAAATATGTCGATGCGCGTGTTCGTTTTTAGCAAAGACTAAGATGCCACTTGTCTCCCTATCCAACCGATGGAGGATGAAAATTTTCCCAAATTGTGCCGTCAAAAGTTTGGAAACGCTGAGTTTATCCGCCGCAAAACGGTCTGGAATCGTCAACAAATCAGCAGGTTTATTGACGATAATAATATCGTCATCGTCATAAATAATTTCTAAATTTTTCATATCTAAAAAACAAAAACTTGGAAAAATAGTTTTTGAATACAGCGAGTGCATCATTATTCATTAAACAATTTCACCGCCCTTTGGTTTTGGTTTTCGCCCATGATATCCAAACCATTATTCGGCAACGATTGCGTATTTCGATATAATTCAAATTGCCAACGCGGGTTCGACAACTCGCCCCGACAGCTCGAATGCAATAAGCGATACCCATTGGCAGACAAATCTGGATTATAAAACAAAAATTTAACATTCGTTTGCTCCTTCGATTCGATGGCGTTATACACCCAAATCTCATAAGGCGGCGCATTCATTTCATTTTCAACCGTAATAATATCCGTCGGACGACCATATTTCATATAAATAATTCCTCTATCGGTTTCAAAACCGTATCCAAAACCACTTTTATACAATTTATCGACTTGTCGAGCAACATACATATATTGGTCATGTGCATTTTCGGGCATTTGGTGGTTTTGCCCAAACCAATATTGATACAAAAAACGACGTTGCGCCATCGTATCTTTTTTCTCCAAAACCACATTCAACCGCGAAACATCCGCATCTTTCACCATCATCGCAATCGCTTTCAAACTAAAACGCAATTGTTCAGGCTCCATTTTCCCCACAAATTCTTCCATCAACGCGTCTGTATCCATATTTTGCGCCTTTTTACTGAGGTCTAAATCGGGATTGCTGCGTTGGAAAAAAATCTCTTTTTGGTCTAACAAATCATTCGCGCGATTGCGAATACTCGTTACCAATTTATAATTCCCAGAAGGCAATTCGCCAATATCAATTTGGATTAAATTGGCAATAAACACTTCGCCCTTTCTTTTTTTATGTCCGATGATGACATTTTTCTCATTTTCGGCATCTTTAGCGTTCACAATCGCATAACTAAACAAAAATTCATCGCCCAAACCTTTATCCGAATTATAAATCTCGCTGTAAAAAGACAAATATTTATACCTTCTATCATAATACGAGAAAGGCAAAGGTTCTAAAAAATACCCATTTTTCACCAACGGATGATTTTTAGAAGAATCCTGCTGATACGCCGCCAAGAGTTCAATATCCGACTGGCGCAAGGACAATTTATCAAAATCAACATTCACCCAAGAGCGAATTTGCGATTTTGCCTTTGCGGAATCCACCAAATCCACCACTTCCACCACAATATCGTAATGACCATTGCGCAAAGCATAGCGTTTTTGGTCAATAAAATTGATAGGATCCAAAGCAGCAGGGCTTTTAAGCCGATATTTTTCCGTGTGAATCGTACTATCTTTCAATTTCAAATAGATAGTCACCTCCACATGCGCTCTGGCGCGAATGCTATCGACCTGTTCCTGTTCGAGTTTACTCCCCACAAAATTGAGGTAAATCTCCACATAATTCGACTCCCCCGACTTGAAAGCAGCGCATGCAACACTGACATCTGGGGCGGCAATTGCCTGAAAGGAACTCATTGCCATTCCGAGTATAAAAAACCACTTTTTCATGCCCACATAAAATTTTGATGTAATAAAAT
>JBDLWG010000108.1:0-4262 GCA_039804385.1 Bacteroidota bacterium | reverse complement strand
ATCCGTAATAATCAATCAAATTTTGGTCCGCCAATTCTTGTGCAGAAAACATGTCCAAAGACAATTGAGACGGGTCTAACGCCATCACATTGCCATGTTGATACAATTTTTGACCTGTTTTTGCTCGTAAACTCTTGTAAAATTTAATATCTGCCAATTCATCTGTATTCGTTTTCACCAACGGTCTATACAATTTCGTCGTAAAACCAGCAATCGTGGTATCGCCATAAGACAAGGTCGTATCAATTGCACTACCCGACCCTTGCAAGTGGCGGTCTTGCGCCTGTTGTGCCAAACCCCAGAGGTTGAATGGTCTTACAGTATATTTACGGTCAATCCGTTGCTCGTATAAAAAGCCAACTTCAATATTATGAGCATCTTTTTTATTGCCATTTGGGATAATATCAAAATTAAATTTGGCATTACCTGTGAAAATATTCGCTTGTTCGACACTGTACACATTATAAACATCGCCTACGTTTTTATGGAAATTCCAAACGTTTTGCAACGATTGAGCCACTAAACCATTTTCTGCCAAATACGATTGACTGCCACTTTCCACATTTTGATTGTAATTTGCCAAAATGGGGTTTTTAGTACCTGCTTTATAACCTGCCAATTGCCGATTATAACCCACTTGTTTGAAACCTGCTGTATCGCGTTCAAAAACAGGTGTCCAATTATAATCAAATTGACCTACATGACCATAATCAAATAGATTTTTGCCATGCGTTGCATCCATCCTATCGCGGTTAAATAATTCATAACCACCTTGTAACGTATAAGAGATATTTTCGATAGACAACCCTTTGCTATCTTTCGTTGTTGCCGCATTGCCATTGCCTAAGCGATGACGGAAACGCACATTCACATTCGTAAAATTTTGATTATCGGTTGGATTACTCGCCGAATTAAACATCCGCCAGCTTTTACCAGGACCACTTCTCACAGGCTCATTATTGCTTTCCGTAAACCTATCTGCAAAACCATAATACGAACCACCGACCGTGAAATCCATGCCTTTGCCCAATTTGAAATCCAATTTCCCTGTGTAATTGTATTGTTTTCTATCCTCACCAGGACGGACTTTCACCAAATTAAAATCTTTTGCCGTCAATAATTCCGCACTCGGTACAGGAGTTGTCCCGTTTAAATACGTAACGGGTTTGGCATGCAATTCTTTCAAAACATCTTCTTTCACGACATACATCGGCACCGCAGATGGATTCGGATCCAACATATAACGATATTGCGCCGACATCCGAAACCCAATAATGGATTCTTTCAAGGTTTTTCCACCTTGTCCAACCATTGGTTTGCCTTCTTTATCCTTCACGACACGGCGCAAAAGAGGGCCTGAAGCATTCGTTGTAATCAAATTATAACCATACGGGTCTAAATACTGAGAAGTCTCCGCTTCCAACCCAAAACTATATTTTTCAGAAGGACCTTTTGTGGTTGCAGAGATGATACCACCCGTTACGTCCCCATATTTTGCCTCAATACCGCCCGTCACGACTTGGATTTGCTCCAATTCAGAGACTGGAATCGCACTCGTACTGGTTGCGCGCACGCCATCAATGTAAAAAGCCGTTCCATCAGGGCGCGAACCGCGCATAGACGTTTTGCCCTCCCTATCCACCGTCACGCCCGCACTCAAACCGACAATGCCATTCAAATCTTTGGTGGGCAAATTCTGTATTTGTTTGCTCGTCAACTCCATCCCTTGCGACGTTTGGTCAATCTTCACAATCGGAATTTTCGCTTCCGTAATGACAAATTCCCCTAACATTTTCGCATCTTCATTCAATTCTGCATTCAATTGGAGGGTTTGCCCTGCATTGACATGAAAATTCGTTTGACGCAACTTCGTATAACCGACCAATGAAAATTCTACATCGTAAACACCTGGTTCGATTTCCGTGATACGATATTGCCCATCAAAATCGGTTTGTCCACCTGCTTTTTGCACCCCATTTTTCAGGAGTATCACATTTGCGAAAGGCAGCGATTCTTTTTTGCTTGCCTCCGTTACTTTGCCCGTCAGGATGGATTGCGCCGATAACCCTGTTATCTGCACCGCCCAAGCCGTCAATACGAGCGAAAAGGTGAGTAATTGTTTTTTCATCATCCTATTTAAAACAAGTTTTTTAATTATTTTAACACAAGCATTGCGCACGCTGGAGCGTCACGCCCCTGTGCGTCTGTGTTAAAAGCACATGATTCGAAAAATAGTGAATCCATAGATTGATAAGAATTAAGTTTTTTTTTCACGCTTAGATTACAATGCCAAATAATGACTACTGAATGATTCGACTGCAATATTAAAAAAAAGTATGCAATTAAAGGTAGTATTTAGAACAAAATTTTAGAAAATTCGTTCACGGACAATCTTTTAGGGTCTTGTATGCAAAGGATTAGAAAGCTAATGGTTAGGTTAACAGAAATTTATAGATTATTTTTTTTAATTATTTAAACAAAATTTTAAACTTGGATTTATTGGATTCATTAGATTTGTTAGGCAATGGATGTACGGATTTTTACGGATTAATACGGAGTGGTACGGATTTTTTCAAAAAAATCCGTACCAATCCGTACTAATCCGTAAAAATCCGTACATCCATCCATTGCCAACAAAATGTAACCCACAAATGAAACATCCCATTTTTTATCAAAAAAAATCCAATGAATCCCAAAAATCCAAGTTTAAAAAAAAGCGTATCTTTGTGCCAAAATTATCAGACACCCAATCGTTTTCAAGGATAAATATGAGAAAAGAGCGTATTACCAAACAACAAATCGAAGCTATCCTGCAACCCAGAACGGATTTGGAAAAGTATATTCTTGCACAACCCGCTTTGCGTAAAGGCTTGTTATGGGGCGAACCGCGTTACGGACACCCTGAAGGAATGGTTTTGCACCATATTCCAGAGATTTTTCACAATATTGAGACCATTATGCCCGCAATTACGCCCGAAACGGTGGCAAAATTGCGAATTTTGGCATTGATACACGATTCATTCAAATATGCCGAAGATAAATCAACGCCCCGCGATTGGTCGAAACATCATGGCATCTTGGCACGACAATTTGCAACCCCCTTTTTGGAAGATGCTGAATTGTTAGAAATCTTAGAATTGCATGATGAAGCCTATTATTGTTGGCGCAGCGTGTGTTTGCAATTTCGAGTAGAAGAAGGCGAACGGCGGTGGCAATGGCTCATGCAAAGGATGGAACCTTATTTGCAATTGTATTATTTATTTTTTAAATGTGATACCCGAACAGGCGACAAAACTCAAGCCCCCGTCAAGTGGGTGGAGCAACGATTGAAGGGCAAAATGGGGTATCAACCTGTTACTTTTGAATAGAATAACGTCCAAATGAAAATCATTTGAAGAGAAGATTTCAACCAAAATCAGAATTTTAGAATACAAACAAAATAATTACACCAATAAAATCATGGCAATTAGACCACTTTCAACTCAAAAAGCGTTTACAAACATTTTAACTTAAAAAAAGTTTATTTTTTTGAGAACGGATGCAATAAATATTGCTACCTTTGTAAGCTGTCACAAATCATTGCCGCTATTTGAATCATTGTTTGAATGAAAAAAAAGAATTGGGATATCGTTTTTGAAAAAGAACTGATGCCATTTGCGGACGCATTAAAAACGTTTGCCTATCACTTGACTTACGACGAAACAGATGCAGAAGATTTGGTGCAAGATACCTTATTGAAAGCGTATCGGTCGATAGAAAGATATGAGACGGGAACTAATGCGAAGGCTTGGTTGTTTAAGATATTGAAGAATGGTTTCATCAATGATTACCGCCGCCGCGTCAAGCAGCCGAATAAGGTCAATTATGAGGAAATCATCGCGCATCAGGACGAGGAAGAGTCTTCGACGTTGACGAGTTATGTCGATTTACGCGCAGAATTGTTTGATAATTTATTGGGCGATGAAGTGACCCGAGCGTTAGATACGCTCGCTTCTGAATTTCGCACCGTCATTCTGTTAGCGGATGTGGAGGATTTAACCTACGAAGAAATTGCTGATATTGAAAAAATTCCAATTGGGACGGTGCGTTCAAGATTATTTCGAGCGCGCAACTTGATGAAGGAAAAACTAAAAAGTTATGCAGAATCGTTCGGTTATGAAGATAAACGAGCGCAACAATAGGATGTTTGAATTAGGATTTTTAGGATGGAGTGGAGTGTTTAGGCGACAATCCTCAACAATCCACTCCATCCTAAAAATCCT
>JBDLWG010000107.1:0-6013 GCA_039804385.1 Bacteroidota bacterium | reverse complement strand
ATTACAACCACGAATTTGAATGGCGTTTTTGAACGTTCCAAAGGAAAAATTACGATTGATTGGGTCACTGCGCCGAATCATAATTACATAACGCGTTTTTGGGAAAAACCAGATACGTATTTGATGTCTAAAAACGATTTTCAACGCGATTTCCCCAATTATGCGTATAAAAATGAAGATTTGCAGCGCGAATGGGTGAAAAAGAAGACCGTTTTAGAAGAAAAATTTGAAACAAAATTAGGCGGAAGCAATGATTTGAAAATCGAATCCATTAAAAATTGGGAAGCGGGTACGTATAAAGTGACGTTTCAAACCCAAGATGCTTATGGTGAAACGATTGAAATCATCAAATTTTTCACTTTGTACGATTTGGATTCAAAACAATTGCCGATGGCAGGAACGCAATTTTCGGTTTTGGAAAAAAGTGTTTTTGAACCGAATGACCGTGCTGAAATCTATCTTGGTACTGCTGAAACGCGGTTGCCCGTGTTAGTGGAGTTGGAACGAGACGGCAAAATTGTCGAAAGTCGTTGGATAACGTTGCAAAAAATGGAGAAAATTGATTTGACGATTACAGAAAAAGATAGGGGCAATGTTTTTTATCATTTCAATAGTGTCAAAAATGGGCGTTCTTACCATGAAGTGCGTACGCTTGAAGTGCCTTGGACGAATAAAGAATTGAATTTTGAATATTTGACTTTTAGAGATAAGTTAGCACCTGGACAAGAAGAAACTTGGAAAATCAAGGTGACAGGCAAAAATAAAGATAAGTTTGCGGCGGAAATGGTGGCAGCAATGTACGACGCTTCTTTGGATAAATTTGCTGCAAATCATTGGAATCTAAGCCTTTATGGTACGCGTTACAGCAGTTTAGGATTTAGTCATGCGACGTTTAAACAGGCTTTTGCCAATGCATTTTACAGTGAACGAGCGAGCGAATCCATTGAAGAAACGGCTAAAAATTATCGTTTTTTGAATTGGTTCAATTTTGAGTATGCTTCTGGCGGTGGTTATTCGCCTTACGGTCGCGGGCGCGTCATGTCGAGAATGATGAACGATAATGCATCTATGCCGATGCCAACCTCTGCACCAATGCGTGCAGCAGATGCGGAAGGCGGTGCAGTACAAAAATCGGCAAAAAAGGCAAGCATGGGTGCGAAAGAAGCTCCTTTAACAGACACTCTCAGTGGGAACGCAACGATTGCCGAACCAAAGCAACCGATAGGCAAAAATGATGATTTTTCAGGGGTTCAAATTCGTACGAATTTGAAGGAAACCGTGTTTTTCTATCCCAATTTGGAGACGGATGCGGATGGAAATGTGTTCATCAAGTTCAAAATGAACGAAGCGTTGACCAAATGGAAATTTTTAGGATTAGCGCATACGGCAGATTTGAAAGTGGGTACGACGATGAAAGAGATTGTGACTCAAAAAGATTTGATGGTTTTCCCCAATGCGCCGCGTTTTTTCCGAGAAAATGACCAAATTGAGTTCACGGCGAAAGTCAGTAATTTGACCGATAAAACGTTGACAGGTTCTGCTCAATTGCAATTATTGGATGCGATTACGATGCAACCTGTTGATAATCAATTGGATAATAAAAATCCAACGATTTCATGGGAGGCAAAAGCAGGTCAATCGGCGCGATTAGCTTGGAATTTGAAGATTCCAATCGGTGAAGTGCAAGCGGTGACGTATCGTGTTATTGCGAAAGCGGGTGCGTTTGGCGATGGCGAAGAAAGCTCCTTACCTGTGTTGACGAATCGGATGTTGGTCACTGAAACCTTGCCTTTGCCTGTGCGGGGCGGCGAAACGAAGACGTTTACCTTAGAAAATATGAAAAATGCAGGTGGTTCTAAAACGTTGACGCATGAAAAATATGTGTTGGAGTTTACCCAAAATCCTGCTTGGTACGCGGTGCAAGCCTTGCCGTATTTGATGGAATATCCATATGATTGTACCGAACAGATTTTCAGCCGTTTTTATGCCAATAGTTTGGCGACTTCGGTTGCGAATGCGCATCCGAAAGTAAAAGCGGTGTTTGAACGTTGGAAAAATGTGGATGTAACGGCGTTAAAAAGCAATTTGAGTAAAAATCAAGAATTGAAATACGCTTTATTGGAAGAAACGCCTTGGGTTTTGGCGGCGCAGAATGAGGAAATTCAGAAAAAAAATATTGGATTATTGTTCGATTTGAACAAAATGGCGAGCGAACAAAAGCGGGCTTTGGATAAAATCGCAGAACGACAGACTTCTAATGGTGGTTTTTCATGGTTTCTGGGCGGACGTGATAATTGGTATATTACGCAATATTTGGCAGAAGGCTTGGGTCATTTGGACAAATTAGGGGTCAATGTGTTGAATAATGACCCAAAAACAGGTGAAGTGGCGCGTAAAGCGGTTCAATATTGCGATGCACGGATTATAGAAGAATATAATGAGCTTGAAAAAGAAGTCAAAAAAGGGCGCACGAAATGGGAAAGTGACCATCTTTCCAATATGGCAATTCATTATATGTACATGCGTTCCTTCTTTTTGAAAGTGCCTGTGAGTACGGAAGTGAAAAAAGTACAGGATTATTATCGGTCGCAAATGGAGAAATATTGGTTGAAACGGAGCATTTATGAGCAAGGAATGATGAGTTTAGCCTTGCAACGGTCTAATATTGGCAACAAAACGAGTAGTGCTATTGTTAAATCGTTGAAAGAACGGTCTTTGAACCATCCTGAAATGGGCATGTATTGGAAATATGAAACAGGTTATTTTTGGTATCAATTGCCGATTGAGACGCATGCGTTGATGATTGAAATGTTTGACGAAGTGGCGCGAGATGCTAAATCGGTGGATGATTTGAAAGTTTGGTTGTTGAAAAACAAGCAAACGACGCATTGGAAAACGACCAAAGCGACTGCTGCTGCCGTATATGCGTTGTTACGGAATGGCGATAATTGGCTTTTGGAGGACAAAGATGTTCAAATAACGGTTGGAAATGAAGTGTTGGAGGTTGCCAAAATCCAAAAAGAGGCAGGAACGGGCTATTTCAAAACAGAATTTCCGAAAAAAGAAATTAATACCGAAATGGCAACCGTCAAAGTGACGAATCCGAATAAAGTAGTGGCTTGGGGCGCAGCGTATTGGCAATATTTTGAACAATTGGATAAAATCAAAACGTTCAAAGAAACGCCTTTGAAATTAAACAAAAAGTTGTTTAAAATGCAAAATACGGACAAAGGGGTGGTCAGTACGCCGATTGCAGAAGATGCCGCCGTGTCGCCGGGAGATAAAATCAATGTTCGGATTGAATTGCGGGTGGATCGTCCGATGGAATACGTTCATTTGAAGGATATGCGGGCAAGCGGCTTTGAACCTGTGACTGTTTTGTCGGGTTATCGGTGGCAAGATGGATTGGGTTATTACGAAAGTACGCGAGATGCAGCAACCAATTTTTTCATTGATTATTTGCCAAAAGGCACTTATGTCTTTGAATATCAATTGGTTGTGAATCACAAAGGCAATTTCAGCAATGGCGTGACGACGATACAATGTATGTACGCGCCTGAGTTTACGAGTCATAGTGAAGGCATTCGTGTAACGGTTAAATAATTTAGGACGTGAGTGAAGGCGGGTAAATTGGAACGCGGATGACGCGGATTTTGCAGATTTTCACAGATTTTTTATTTTAAGGCAACATTAAGAATCGATCCAAAAGGTCGGCGAGGTTACAACCTCGCCGACCTTGATTTGACAATAATTAGTTGATTATCAATGAGTTATAGATTAACAGTTTGTTTCGATTCAACTACTTAATAGGCTTGGAGTATAAAATAAAAAATCCGCGAAAATCTGCCCAATCCGCGTCATCCGCGTTCCAATTTACCCAACTTCACTTCCATATAACCTATTAAAATTGTAAATTATAGGCGTTTAAATGATACAAAATGTTTTTAAATAAAATTACCTTAACGAACTTTAAAAATTACGAACACGAAACCTTTACTTTTTCGCCTCAAATCAATGGGATTGTTGGTTTAAATGGGGTTGGCAAGACGAATTTGTTGGATGCGATTCATTATTTGTGTTTGACAAAAAGCCGTTTTTTTGCATTGGATCCAGATGTGATGTTGAAAGGACAAGATTTTTTTCGCGTCGAAGGCATTTTCGATAAAGAGGGCAAAACCGAAAAAATAGTTGCGAAAGTGCAGCCGCGCAAAAAAAAAGTTTTTGAAAGAGACGATGTACCGTATAAAAATTTGTCACAACACATTGGGCAATTTCCTGTGGTGATGATTACGCCTGATGATACCGATTTAGCAAGGGAAGGTTCGGAGACGCGCCGTCGTTTTATGGATGTAACTTTATCGCAATGTAATCAAACCTATTTGCATGGTTTGATGGAATATAATAAAATATTGGAACATCGTAATACGATTTTGCGGGGTTTGGATTATATGTACACCGCCGAAGATTCGATTCCGTTATTGGACATTTACGAGGAGCAAATGGAGGAACCTGCGTTGGCAATTTACCAAACGCGGCGGATGTTTGTACATAATTTCACCTCTGTTTTTGCGGAATTTTATAAAAAAATCTCTGGAGACCGCGAAAATGTCACCTGTGTTTATGAATCACAACTGCATTTTCAAGATTTTTGCAAACTCATTCGCAGCAATCGGGCAAAAGATTTGGTTTTAAAACGGACGGTGACAGGGATTCATAAAGATGATTTATTATTCACAATGGATGATAAAAGTGTTAAACGCTTTGGTTCACAAGGACAATTAAAATCATTTGTTTTAAGTTTGAAATTAGCGCAATATGAGTTGTTGAAAGAAATAAAAGAAGTCAATCCCATTTTATTGTTAGACGATATTTTTGATAAATTGGACGAAAATCGCGTGCGCAATTTGTTAGAATTATTGATAGAACGCGGATTTGGACAGATTTTCATTACGGATACCGATGAAAAACGATTGGAAAGCATTGTGAAAACATTGAATACCGATTTTAAAAAATTTACGATTCAAGATGGGAAAATTCTTTAAAAATACTTATAACTTTGTATAAAAATTTGAACCATGTCAATTATAGGGAGTGAAAAATCGAAATCAAAACGCGGAGCTACTAAATTAGTCGTTCCCGATTACTTAGTCCGAGAAATCATTGATGGAGACCGTTGGTTTTACAAAGGTTATAAAGATGTTTTGTCAGGCTTAAAAACCAAAGAAGAAGTCATGGCATGTAGCACCTATCAATCTATTTTGGTGAATTATATTAACACCAAACTTTGGAATCATCTCGAAGAGGAACCTTATTGGGTCATGTCGAATGAAATTGGCAATAATCTCTCTAAAAAAAGCAAAGCGGCGTATGATATTGCCGTTTTTGCCAAAGAAAATTTGCCTCCAGAGCGCATTGGGGCGTATTATGCGAATGTGCCTCCTAAATTAGTGATTGAAGTAGATGTGAAAATCGAAACAGAATCCAAAACGCCAGAAGACATTGCTTGGCAAATCAAAACTAAAAAATTACATGAATTTGGCGTTGAAAAAGTGATTTGGTTTTTCACCAAAAGCCAAATGGTTTTGATTGCACAACCAAAGCAGCATTGGATTATGATAGATTGGCATGAAGATGTTGAAATTTGGGATGGTTTAAAGGTGAATGTAGGGCAGTATTTGGCGAAACAAGGCATTCAGCCCATTGATAAGCCCAATGAAAGTTAGTAAGTACTTCAAGTTAAATAACCTACCCAAAAGGTCGGCGAGGTTGCAACCCAATCCATTACCCACAGAATGATTATTGGCATTCAAAGGGTTTTGCAAACTAAAAAAGGTGCGTAGCACCGCAATATTGGTAGCAAAGCGATGGATAAACCCCTTTTAGAGGTGCGTAGCACCGTAACATTGGTAGAAACGGTTTGAATGTTACGGTGCTACGCACCTCAAACGCGGGTTCCAATTCCATTTTGCTACAAATGTTGCGGTGCTACGCACCTTTTTTGATTCTGTGGGTA
>JBDLWG010000106.1:0-7731 GCA_039804385.1 Bacteroidota bacterium | reverse complement strand
AATGGAATTAAAACCCGCATTGGAGGTGCGTAGCACCGTAACCTTTGTAGAAACGATGTGAATGTTACGGTGCTACGCACCTCAAACGCGGGTTCCAATTCCATTTTGCTACAAAGGTTGCGGTGCTACGCACCTTTTTTGATTCTGTGGGTAATGGATAGGGTTTCAAACCTCGACGACGTTAGTATATCATATTATTCAAAATTTAATTCCGAAATGCAAACATCATCCGAATACATCGTTCCTGGTTTGATGCCAACAATATCGACGCGTATTTTTTTAGTATGCACAACTGATTTAAAATCAATAACTTGTGTATTCCGAATATCTCCAATTTCATAGGTTTGTATCGAATCTCTGTCAAACGAAAGTCGGAAAGCAGTGGCTCTGCTGTTTTGATGCCAACGGTCTTCCATTGTGGGTGTTTTTTTATCATACCCTGTTTGAACCACCAATCGGCGCAATTCGCGCTCCGCAGGAAACTCAAAAACGATTGATTTATCCGACATTTTGTTGGAAACGCACCATGCCGTGTAAGGCATTTGGTCAATTAAATGCTTTTCCACATATCGCCTATCGTTATTCAAGACCCCCGAAACTGAAACGGTCACATTTTGGGCTTGTGTGGCAACAGGAGTTGGGGTCGAAAGGTGCATTTGATACTCCGAACACCAATACCGCAAGCGTTTCCGACCAATATCGTCGCTCAACACATTGCGCCAAAAGCGAGTCGGCTCATCGCCCAACAACTGCCCTTCATAACCCAATAATTCAGGAACCAAATTGTCCATCAAAATCACAGGAGTCCCTTTTCGGACAAATTGTGCGACTTGGGCAATGTTTTCTTTGCCAAAATCAGGGGCATCCGTAGTGCCGTCCAAGACCCGCGCACAACCCAAAGTGCCGCCATTGCGCCCGCCATGAATGGCAATATCGCCGCCCGAAAACCCATCTTTCAAATCTTCGCGGTTCGGATAATCGATTGGAATGCTGTAACCGCCAAATTTATTGCGTTCACTGGGATTAGAAAGGCTCTTTTTACGCGTTTCGAGGACATGATATTTGCCAAGCGGGGTTCGTTTATCGCCGCGCCAATTTTTTTCACAACCATTGATGCCATAAATCGCAGGATATTGGGCTTTGACCCACATCGAACCATCTACACGGATTTCCACAAGGCTCACCGAACCGTGCAAAACCCCACATTCGCCCTTCGCCAAAGGATTATTGATGTTGAAAATCAACATTCGATCCGCATCACTATCATCTCGCGTCGGAGCCATGACGGATGGCAAAACGGATGTTGCCCGAAGTAAAGTCGGAAGTAAACAAGTAATTAAAACAATTTTTTTAAACATGGTCAAGCTGTTTTTTTAGATGCCGATATTCATTTTGGACGGAAAAAATGTTTTAAGGTGCCAGTTTTGGGGTTATTTTATTGTTAAAACACATTTGAAATAGGATGCTTATGATTTTAAAGATTTTAAGGATGTTGGGTTGAATCACATTTGAAATAGGATGCTTATGATTTTAAAGATTTTAAGGATTGAATCTTGTGAATTTAGAACTCCAAAAATCTTTAAAATTTTTGAAATACTTGGTTTTCGTTGACATTTTTTCGATAAAATGTAAATTTCATTGTAAAAACTTTCGCAAAGTGTTTTTTTTAACAAAATTTGTTTTAAAAAACACTTTGCGAAAGTTGTACACGGATTTTAAGCAGAAAATACTTTTTTATCGAAAAAATTTCAACGAAAACCAAGGAAATAGGATGATTATGATTTTAAAGATTTTTTCGGTTGAATCCCGTAAATTTAGAACTCCAAACATCCTTAAAATCTTTAAAATCATAAGCATCCTATTTCAAAAAAATTCCCCTATTTTTTCAAAATGCTTTTATATCGAGTCGGGTCTTTCAGCAATTGAATCGCGGCGGTCAATTCGGAATCATTCCGCAAGGTAATTTTGATTTGTCCTTTTTCAAAATAATGGCGTGCCATGATTTCGCGTTCAATTTCACTCACAATTTCGGCTTTATGTTTCAACAAATCGTTTTTCTTATCGGATTGAATTTTCGATTCCATCGCTTTCAATTCACCTTGAATCGTACTTAAATATTTCTCTTTTTCGGCATTATCCTTCAATTTTTTCAATAATTTCTCGGATTCTGAATCATATTTGAATTTTTTAGTATCCAAAAACGATACAAATTCCTCAAAATCGCCAAATTTAAAGGTTTCTAATTCGGGAGCTTTTTCATTTTTCAACACATATTGTGTTACATAATCGAAAATTAACAATTTGTCTTTCAATTCTTTTAATAAACCAAAATCATTGGATTTATCCAACAAAATATCGGGTTTCACGCCGCCGCCGTCCAATACAATCCGTCCGCCAGTGGTTTTAAATTGTCCGCGCAATGAATCGGCAATTTCGACAGGTTTACCTTTTTCGTAATGCACCGCTTGAATACAGCGTCCAGAAGGCACATAATATTTGGCAGTGGTGAGTTTCAATTTAGAATTATAACCAATATCACGCATATTTTGCACCAAACCTTTCCCGAAAGAACGCTGCCCCATAATCACGGCGCGGTCATAATCCTGCAACGTGCCACTGACAATCTCCGAAGCGGAAGCTGTCCCCTTATCGACCAACACGACAATCGGCATGGTTTCGTCCATCGAAGCGTTCAACGTTTTGTAACCTCGGTCCCAATCAATGACTTTGCCCTTCGTCGTCACGACTAATTGTCCTTTTGGAATCCAAATATTGCAAAGATTGACCGCTTCATGGAGCAAACCGCCCCCATTTCCACGCAAATCCAACACAACTCCTTTCAAAGTAGGATTTTTTTCCTTCAAATCTCGGAACGCATTCGCAACATTCAACCCCGCATCCCGCGTGAAAGTCGTCAACACAATATAACCCACTTCGGGACTAATCATGCCTGAATAAGGCACATTTTGCTCCGTCAATTCATCCCGTATAACCTTGATTTTCAATGGTTTATCCGTATTGGATAAAGTCGGACGAGCGATTTCCAATTCAACGGTTGTTCCTGGTGCGCCTTTTAAAATGTCTTCCACTTCTTCGCGGTCTTTGCCTTTTGCCGCTTTGCCGTCGATGCTGATGATTTTATCACCCGCCTTGATGCCCGCTTTTTGCGCAGGCGAACCTTCCGCAGGGTCAACGACGACAATAAAATCATTGTGTTTTGCAAAACCAACCCCAATGCCCGAATATTTGCCCTCCATCAAATAACGATAACCTTCTATATCGGATTCCGAAATATAATTGGTGTAAGGATCCAGTGAGTTCAACATGGCATCCAAACCCGTGCGCATAAGTTTCGCAGGATCGACCTCATCCACATAATAGGTGTTGAGTTCTTTATACAAATTGGTGTAAATTTCGATATTTTTCGAGATTTCAAAATATTTGCCATGGTCTCCTGTGCGCGATGCGGCGAGTCCAACCAGCCCCAAGGACAGGAACGATAATGTTTTCGGATGTTTTAAGATATTCATTATAGATAATTTATGAACTTTTTTAACGCAAAATTACTTGTTTTTAAGGTGCAAAACAACCTATGTACCAAAAATATTGATTGTTTCTGATTTTAACGATAGACTTTGCAGAACGGTTCTATCTTTGTGCTTGATATTGAATTAGTTACCAAAAAAATTAAATCATTGTGATTCAAATCTTTACATTCAACGTATTTCAAGAAAATACTTATGTGCTTTATGACGAAACCAAAGCATGTATCATCATCGACCCAGGTTGTTACACGCAAGCGGAACGCAATAAATTAACCGATTTTATTAAACATAAAGGGTTGACTCCAAAACGTTTAATCAATACTCATTGTCATTTAGACCATGTTTTTGGCAATCCATTTGTGGCAACAACCTACGGTTTAGGATTGGAAATTCATCCGTATGAAATCCCTGTTTTGCAAAATGTGGATTGGGCGGGCAAGCGTTTTGGCGTTCCTGTGCCGACGCAGCCCGAACCAACGGCTTTTATTCAAGAAGGAGATATGATTACTTTTGGCAATACGAAATTGACGACCATCCTTGCGCCAGGACATTCGCCTGGCAGTTTGTGTTTTTACAATGCGGAACAAGGTTATTTGATTGGCGGCGATGTGCTTTTTTATGAAAGTATCGGTCGGACGGATTTGCCTTTGGGCAATCATGCTACTTTATTGCAATCAATTCAAAATAAATTGTTTGTTTTGCCTGATGAGACCGTCGTTTATTCGGGACACGGCGGCAAAACAACGATTGGACATGAAAAAAAATATAATCCGTTTTTGAATTAGGATTTTTAGAATTTTTTCAGGATTTAAAAGATTGATTTTCAATCTTTTAAATCCTGAAAATCCTAATTCAAACCGTAAATATTTTGCCAAAAATAAAGCCAATGAGTCAAATTAAAATAAAAAACTTCGGACCGATTAAGCAAGGTTATCAAGCAGATGATGGCTGGTTAGACATCAAAAAAGTGACCGTTTTCATTGGGAATCAAGGAAGCGGTAAAAGTAGTGTCGCTAAACTATTTTCTACGTTGACTTGGATTGAGAAAGCGTTGGTTCGAGGCGATTTCAAAGAGAAAGATTTGGTAATTCATAATCGCTTTAAAAAGCATTGTGATCATCAAAATATAGGTCATTACTTGACAGAGGAGACTCTTATTGAGTATGAAGGAAAAGCATACGCCCTAAAATATATTAAAAATAATCTTACATTAACGAAGAAAGCGGTCCATGGCTATCGTTTTCCTAAAATGATGTATATACCTGCGGAAAGACATTTTTTAAGTGCGGTTGATAAACCAACGACTCTTAAAAAACTGCCCGCTACAATTTACACTTTTTTAGATGAATTTGAAGCGGCTAAACAAGAATTGTCAGGGTATTTGACCTTACCCATTGGTAATGTGCAGTTTGAATATCAAAAACAAAATCATATATCTTATCTCATTGGTGAAGACTATAAAATTAGATTGACAGAAGCATCAAGTGGGTTGCAGTCTTTTACCCCCCTTTATCTGGTTTCAAGGTATTTGGCACGAGCCACTAATAACCAAAATGAAAAGGATGAAAGTATGAAATCTATTAGTTTGGAAGAGGAAAAACGGATTAAAAAAGAAATAGAGGCGATTTTATCGAATCCCAACCTTTCAGATGAGGTAAAAAAAGCATCTTTGGAATTTTTATCTGCTAAATTTACTTATTCAAGTTTTGTTAATATTGTCGAGGAGCCAGAACAAAACCTTTTTCCGACTTCTCAAAGGATTCTTTTGAACCACCTTTTGGAATTTGCCAACATGCGAGCCGATAATCAATTGATTTTAACAACGCACAGTCCTTATATTATCAATTTTTTGAGTATTGCGATACAAGGAGCTTATTTAAAAAATAAAATTGGTGTATCTAAGGATGCAACAAAATATTTAGAACGTTTAGAAAAAGTGGTGCCTTTGAAATCGCTTGTGGCGGCAACGGATGTCGCGGTTTATCAATTAGACGGTGCGGGAAATATTAAAAAACTGCCTGATTATGAAGGGATTCCTTCGGATGACAATTATTTGAATACGTCCCTTGCAGAAGGCAATCAATTATTTGGTTCACTTATCGAAATCGAACATGAATTATGAGCATTGATTTTTTCAAAACCGCTTGTCAGACCATTACCAACCAACAAAAATTTGGTATTTGCGATGGGAAGATTCTCAACAGAATATAAAATTTGGCTGGATATACAAGCAACTGTAAAGATTTAAAGTCCATCCAGATTAAGTAATGATGCGTTTTAAACCCATTTTTTTAAATCGTGGAAAACGGTTTATTTTTGCCAAAAAATATCGACAATGAAAATTGAAAAAATACAAATCGAAAATCTCAGAGGTTTCAAAGGGCAACAAGAAGTTGTTTTTGAACCCGATGTCAATATTTTAGTTGGCATTAATGGCGCAGGAAAAAGTTCCATTTTGGATTTAATCGGCATGGCGTTCAATGACATCATAGAGAATCTCCTTTACAAATATCCTAAACCATTTGCTATCAATGCTTTAGATATAAACTTTGATGCAGATAAAACAATCAATTTTGTTTTTTGCCATACTGCGAATCCATTTTTTTCTAAAGAACGCTTGTTTCAAGTGCCTTTGATAGCGCAAAAAAAAGTTAAAAATGGTAAAAAATCGCTTATTAAGCATGAAACCCATTTAGAACATCCTGTTAATATTCCGATTTTCCGTTATTTCAATACCAAAAATAAAATCCAAAAGACAAATCATTTAAACGATTTTGCGGATAACAAAACACAATATCAAGTATATGATACGGTATTTCAAGAACTTACACAGTTTAAAAAAATTATAGATTGGTTTGTGGAGCGCGAAAATATAGAGAATCGTACCAAAGTGCAATTGAAAAATTTTGATTATGAAGATGCACTTTTAAAGGTGTGTAAAATCATGGTCGGTTGTCATCAGTGGAACATTTAAGATGGATGCGGTGGCAGCAATCCATAAATCATTTTTACCCATATTTCGAGCAGAACCCGTTAACCGAAGCGATTTTAATTTACCTTGACTGTAAGCATCTATTTCTGCATAGCGTTTAATAATATCGTTTACCCGAATATCAACGATAATTAAGTTAGAAAGATAGTGCGAGAGGAGCAAATGTTTAGCCGCGCCCCATTCATTTTGAAGCGCGAGTGATTCTAATTCACCTTCCACCACAACGGAAGTAAACAAGCGTCGTGGTGGAAGGAATATTTGATAATCGGTTCTAATTTGTTTTGATAACGGCGAATCCCGAATCAAATTTAGAACAATATTGGTGTCTAACAAATAATCCATTTCATTCTAAGGTGTTAATTGAGATAATAGGAGTTCAATTGGCTCTGTAATCGCCATTTTGCGCACAATGGCATCCATTTTTTTTTCATCTATGGGTTGCCAATTTTGTTCACGCACCAAATCATCTACGGTTATCGTGGCTCGCATTGGGCGTTTGAAATACTCAATGTCTGCTTCTGAAATATTTGATTTGGAGAGGCGCGTTTTCAAAGGCGCGACCGTTGTTTTAGCAACTTTCGATTTGGGTTTTCGCGCCTTCTGGACGAATTCATGGAAGAGTTGTTCAAAGGCAAGCATCGCTTCCTCTTGCTGCAAAGTGGCAATGAACGTAATAAAGGCTAATTTGCGGGCTTCTAAATTGGTGACCATTCGTAAAATAATAATTTGATGGTGAATAATCTTTTTAGCAGTACAAAATTAATCCAAAAATCCCAAAACAACAACTTTTTTGCGTTTGAATGCCGTTTTCTACAAATGTTGCGGTGCTACGCACCTTGAAACGTGCGTTTGAATGCCGTTTTCTACAAATGTTGCGGTGCTACGCGCCTTGAAAAAGAGGTGGTAATGGACAAGGTTTGAAACCCTTTATTCGATATAAATAGCTGATAATCAATATATTATAGCGAGTGGAGGGTTTCAAACCCTCCACTCGCTCTCCACTCGCTACTCGCTGTTGTTGATGCTTGAACTTTAACAACGCCTATTCTAAACCGCTATCTCGCCCCGCATCAGCTTCGGTAATAAGCTATCGCGGAGGGTCGTGAGCGTTTGGGTTTCTTGATTATTTAAAAATATCTTTTCATAAATTGGCCGTACACTAAAATTAAATGATTTGACAATATCATTATTGGG
>JBDLWG010000105.1:0-7491 GCA_039804385.1 Bacteroidota bacterium | reverse complement strand
CTTTGGTTATACTTAGTTGTTTTTTTCTGGGCAAATTACTTTATCCGAATTTAGAATCAATTTAAATTAAGGCAATATTATACTACCAATGTTATAAAAAATGACGGCAAAGTTTTACCTTTGCAACGTGTTAAAAAGGTCATAACAATCTAAAATAGATTACGAATGTCGCAAGGAATCAGTACTTATTTACCGATACTCATCATGATGGGCGTTGCTGTTGGCTTTGTTGGAGTCACGATGATTGCAACGCATTGGATGGGCCCTCATAAAAAATCGGCTGTCAAATCAGAAACGTTTGAATGTGGTATCGAAATTCAAGGCAATGCCAGAACGCCTTTTTCCATCAAATACTTTTTAGTAGCGGTACTATTTGTTTTGTTTGATGTGGAAGTTATTTTCATGTATCCTTGGGCAATTAATTTTAAAGCATTAGGATTACAAGGATTAGCAGAAATGTTTTCATTCATAACGGTTTTCATGATAGGCTTTTTTTACATCCTTAAAAAAGGCGCGTTGAATTGGGATTAATAACTTAAATGATTGATTTTGAATCATTAATATAATAGCAACATGAGTACAATATCCGTTCCAGGTATCGATATGCGCGCTGAAAATGCGCCTGCTGGCGTAGAAGGGCCAGGTTGGTTTGCTGCAAAATTAGATGATGTCGTGGGTTTGGCGCGTAAAAATTCGCTTTGGCCCCTACCTTTTGCGACCTCTTGTTGCGGTATTGAGTTTATGGCGACGATGGGTTCTCATTACGATTTAGCTCGTTTCGGAGCAGAACGATTGAGTTTTTCGCCCCGTCAAGCCGATTTATTGATGGTTATGGGGACGATTTCTAAAAAAATGGGACCTATTTTGCGCCAAATTTACGAGCAAATGGCAGAACCCAAATGGGTTTTGTGTATGGGCGCGTGTGCCAGCACAGGAGGCATTTTCGATACGTATTCTGTTTTGCAGGGCATTGACCGCATTATTCCAGTGGATGTTTATATTCCAGGTTGTCCGCCAAGACCTGAACAAGTATTGGAAGGCATTTTGAAAATTCAAGAATTAGTACAAAGTGAAGAACGTCGCCGCCGAGATTCCCCAGAATACAAAGCCATGCTGAGTAAATATGGCATTGAATAAGATGCTCCTTATTGGAATTAGACATGGTGCGTTTTAATACTATTTATTTATTTGAAAGCCAACGTTTTAAGCAATATAACAATGGATTTACAAGCATTGACCGTGCTGGTCGAGGAGAAGATAAAACAACGTTTTAGTGATAGCTTGCTCGTAACAGAGGTGCTGTACGACATGCCTGTCTATTATGTCCGCAGGGAAACGATTGCAGATGTTTTAGAATATCTGTACCACGACAGCGAATTGCGTTTTCAATTTTTGACGACTTTGTGCGGGTTGCATTATCCAGACCAGAAGGGCAATGAATTGGGCGTGATGTATCAAATGCACAGTTTAGTGAACAATTATCGGATTCGCATCAAAACGTTCGCGCCGATTGAAGACCCCAAAATCCCAACTGTGACCACCATTTTCTCCTCTGCGAATTGGCAAGAGCGAGAAACATTTGATTTTTACGGTGTGATTTTCACGGGACACCCTGATTTGCGGCGCATTTTGAACATGGATGAGATGAATTATCACCCGTTACGCAAAGAATATCCGTTGGAAGACGGTTCGCGGGATGATAAAAACGATACGATGTTCGGAAGATAATAATAAAAATTTAAAATTATAAAAAATTGATTTTAAATTAATTAAGTAATAATATTTAAAAACTTGCGACAAGTTTTTTAAATAGTTCAATTGAAATAACCTATCCAAAAGGTCGGCGAGGTTGCAACCTCGCCGACCTTGATTCGAGTCAACTACTTACTTAATTTTTATTAAAATCAATTTTTTAAAAGATATTAATATGAGTCGCAATCTTGAGCATTTAAATCAACCCGTCGAGCGTAAAGAATATTCTACGCTGAATCTCGGTCCGACGCATCCTGCAACACATGGTATTTTCCAAAACGTGTTGACGTTGGATGGTGAGGTGATTATAGAGGCAGACCCGACGATTGGTTATATTCATCGGGCGTTTGAAAAATTGGCAGAAAGGCGACCTTTTTACCAAATTCCGCCGATTACAGACCGTTTGAATTATTGTTCGTCGCCCATCAATAATATGGGTTGGCATATGACCGTTGAAAAATTGATTGGCGCGGAAATCCCAAAACGCGCTCAATATATGCGCGTTATCATCATGGAATTGGCGCGTTTGGCAGACCATATTGTTTGCGATACGGTTATCGCGGTGGATACGGGTGCAATGACAGGTTTTTTATATATGTTTCAATGGCGCGAGCATATTTATGAAATTTATGAAGAAATTTGTGGTGCGCGTTTGACTACCAATATTGGTCGCATTGGCGGTATGGAGTGCGATTTTACGCCCAAGGTTTTTGATAAAATCAATTATTTTTTGAAAAATTTCCCACCCAAATTAAAAGAATTTGAAAAATTAGTGGTTCGCAATCGCATTTTCATGGAAAGAACGATTGGCGGTGGGGCGATTTCAGGAGAACGCGCTTTGAATTATGGTTTTACGGGACCGAATTTGCGTGCAGCAGGAGTGGATTATGATGTGCGCGTAATGAATCCATACAGCAGTTATGAAGACTTTGAGTTTGACATACCGATTGGTACACACGGAGATACGTATGATAGATTTATGGTACGCATGGAAGAAATGTGGCAATCATTACGGATTATCGAACAAGCCGTGAAAAAAATGCCTGACGGTGCTTTTCATGCCGATTTACCCGAATTTTATCATCCGCCCAAACAAGATGTTTATAATAAAATGGAGGCTTTAATCTATCATTTCAAAATTGTGATGGGGGAGAGTGAGATTCCGAAAGGCGAAGTCTATCATGCTGTGGAAGGAGGCAATGGCGAATTAGGATATTATCTAATATCAGATGGCGGCAGAACGCCGTATCGATTGCATTTCCGCCGTCCTTGTTTCATTTATTATCAAGCGTATCCAGAGATTATCAAAGGCGGGATGTTATCCGATGCAATCATCACATTAAGTTCGATGAATGTGATTGCCGGTGAGTTAGATGCTTGATAATCCATCATTTATAAATTGAAAATATTTTACAATCGTTCAGATATGGCGGGTTCTAAAAAAATACAGTTTTCTGAAAAAGCAATGGCTTACGTGCGCGAATTGATTGCGCGCTATCCAGCAGGGAAACAAAAATCGGCAGTGATTCCAATCTTACATTTGGCGCAAGCCGAGTTTGATGGCTGGTTGAGTGCGCCTGTGATGGATTATGTGGCTTCTCTTTTGAATATTCAATCTATTGAGGTTTATGAAGTTGCGTCTTTTTACAGCATGTTCAATTTGAAACCTGTGGGCAAATGTACGATAGAAGTTTGTCATACGAGTTCCTGTTGGTTGCGGGGCGCGGAAGATATTATTCGGCATATTGAAAAAAAGTTAAATATTTCAGCAGGCGAAACGACGACTGATGGGATGTTTACTTTGAAGAAGGTCGAATGTTTGGGCGCGTGTGGTTACGCACCGATGTTTCAAGTCGGCGCGGATTTTTACGAAAATTTGACGATTCAAAAAACGGATGAATTATTAGAAAAATTTCGCAAAGAAGGCAAACGCCAAACCTATTGTAATCATTTAGTTGACGTAAAGTAGGAAATTTTTTGTCATTCCGTAGGAAACTGAGTTTCCTACGGAATGACAAAAAATCGCTCTCAAAGTTGATAATTTAAAATTTTCAAATTAAAATATCGTGGGTAAGAAGCTCCTGTTAGATAAAGTTGGTGTTGCTGGTATTCAAAAATACGATGTCTATCGGCGCGAAGGCGGTTATGCAGCCGTCGAAAAAGCGTTGAAAGCCTTGACTCCAGAAATTATTTTGGATGAGGTCAAAAAATCGGGACTTCGGGGGCGCGGCGGTGCAGGTTTCCCGACAGGTATGAAATGGTCTTTTTTGGCAAAACCGCCCGGAGTACCGCGACATTTGGTCTGTAATGCAGATGAATCGGAGCCGGGTACGTTTAAAGACCGTTATTTGATGGAGAAATTGCCGCATTTGCTCATCGAAGGGATGATTATTTCGTCCTTCGCGCTTGGTGCGAACTCAAGTTATATCTACATTCGGGGTGAATATGCTTATGTATATAAAATTTTAGAAACGGCGATTCAAGAGGCGTATAAAGCAGGTTGGTTGGGCAAAAACATTCTTGGCACGGGTTACGACCTTGATTTGTATATGCAAATTGGTGCAGGAGCGTACATTTGTGGTGAAGAAACGGCTTTATTGGAATCTTTGGAAGGCAAAAGAGGCAATCCGCGTATTAAACCACCCTTTCCTGCGATTGCAGGTTTGTGGGGTCGCCCGACTGTGGTGAATAATGTAGAAACGTTGATGGCAGTCGTTCCGATTATCAATTTTGGCGGTGAAGCGTATTCCAAAATTGGTATTGGACGCTCGACGGGTACGAAATTGATTTCTGCGAGTGGTCATATTAATAAGCCAGGCGTTTATGAGATAGATTTGGGCTTGCCTGTGGAAGAATTTATCTATTCTCAAGAATATTGTGGTGGGATTTTGGGCGGACGGAAAATGAAAGCAGTGGTTGCAGGCGGTTCTTCGGTGCCAATTTTGCCCACCGAGTTGATTTTGCGCACTGCAAAAGGCGAACCGCGTTTGATGACCTATGAAAGTTTGGGTGATGGCGGTTTTGCGACAGGGACGATGTTGGGTTCAGGTGGTTTCATTGTGATGGATGAATCGACCAGTATTGTAAAAAATTTATATACCTTTTCTCGTTTTTACCACCATGAAAGTTGTGGACAATGCTCGCCCTGTCGGGAAGGAACGGGTTGGATGGAAAAGATTTTACACAAAGTGTTGAGTGGACATGGCACGTTGCGCGACATTGATTTATTGTGGGATATTCAACAAAAAATTGATGGCAAAACGATTTGCCCACTTGGGGAAGCGGCGGCATGGCCCGTTGCGAGTGCGATTCGACATTTCCGTTCCGAATTTGAGGATTTTGTTAAAAATCCGCAAAGTATTCAAGATGTGAAGCATTACTATCGTCTAACAGGCGAGAAAGCATAGAATTAGGATTTTTTTGGGATTTTTAAGGATTAAGGTTGGGTGGTTAAGGTTGATGGATGTACGGATTTCACGGATTTCACGGATTTTCACGGATTTTTACAGGATTTTTACAGGATTTTTACGGATTTTCACAGGATTTTCACGGATTTTTGGAACCTAAAATCCGTAAAAATCCGTGAAATCCGTGAAATCCGTACATCCATCTATCCACACCAAAATTGTTAGAGAACCTTAATGCTTCAAATCCCAAAAATCCTAATTCAAAAGAGAACAAAATTGTTTTAAAAAAATTATAGTTGAAAGATAATGCCAAAAGTAACGATTGACGGTCAAACCATTGACGTGCCTGCTGGAACGACCATTTTACAAGCGGCGAGAATGATAGGTGGTGACATCGTACCGCCCGCGATGTGTTATTATTCAAAATTGAAAACGAGTGGCGGCTATTGTCGCACCTGCATCGTGCAAGTTTCACAAGGTTCGACGGCAGACCCGAGACCTATGCCGAAACCTGTTGCTTCTTGTAGAACCAATGTTATGGATGGAATGGTGGTTAAAAACACTACTTCTCCAGAAGTTTTGGAAGCAAGAGCAGGCGTTGTAGAGTTTTTGCTGTTGAATCACCCTTTGGACTGTCCGATTTGCGACCAAGCAGGGGAGTGTCATCTCCAAGATTTGGGCTACGAACATGGTAAAGCGGATACGCGGTACGAATTTGAACGCCGTACTTTTGAAAAAATAGACATTGGCAATTACATTCAACTGCACATGACGCGCTGCATTTTGTGTTACCGTTGTGTGAAAGTGGCGGATCAATTGACCGATGGACGGGTACATGGTGTTATCAATCGCGGTGAAGTGTCTGAAATCAGCACGTATATTCAAAATGCGATTGATAATGACTTGTCGGGCAATATGATAGATGTCTGTCCTGTGGGCGCGTTGACGGATAAAACATTCCGTTTTAAAAATCGCGTTTGGTTTACCAAACCTGCGGATGCGAATTGTACGTGTACTAAATGTACAGGCAAAGTGCGTTTATGGTTTAAAGGCGATGAAATTTTGCGGGTTACGGCGCGTAAAGACGAATATGGGGAGGTTGTGGATTGGATTTGCAATGAATGTCGGTTTAAAAAACGCAAATTGTCTGATTGGGTAATTGAAGGACCTGCAAAAGTGAATCGGCATTCGGTCATTTCGCAGAATCATTATGAGTCATTAAGAGCGATTCAATTTGATACGCGTTTGCAAACCGCCGTTTTGAATGGTCATAAATCAAAATTGGGTGAAGGTCCGTTAAATCCTAATAATTTATAAACTTGGATTTTTGGGATGAATTGGATTCTTTGGATTGTGTTATAATCCAAAGAATCCAATTCATCCCAAAAATCCAAGTTCTAAAAATAAAAAATATGAGTTCCGAACTTTTATTCTATAAATTGGGAATGGTATTATTCGTTTTTGCCGCATCTATGTTAGTCGCGCTGTACTCGACTTATGGAGAACGCAAAATCGCAGCCTTTCTACAAGACCGCATTGGACCCAATCGGGCGGGCCCATTCGGCTTATTGCAACCGTTAGCGGATGGTATCAAAATGTTTATGAAAGAAGAAATGTTGCCAGAAGCGTCGAGTAAATGGTTATTTGTACTCGGTCCGTGTTTAGCGATGATGGTAGCATTGACCACAGGCGTTGTGATTCCTTGGGCAAAACCGATTATGTTGGATGGGCAACCTTTCCATTTTCAAGTTTCTGACATCAATATTGGTATTTTATACGTTTTTGGCGTTGTTTCGATAGGCGTTTACGGCATTATGATAGGCGGCTGGGCTTCTAACAATAAATTTGCATTGTTAGGCGCATTACGCGCATCGTCTCAGATGATTTCTTATGAATTGGCAATGGGTTTGAGCATTGTTGCCTTAGTGATGACGACAGGCACCTTGAGTGTCAACGAAATTGTGGCTCAACAAGACGCAGGTATCTGTAATTTTGTCTATCAACCCTTAGGTTTTTTAATATTTTTAATTTGCGCTTTTGCAGAAACCAATCGCGCACCTTTCGACTTGCCCGAATGTGAATCTGAATTAGTCGGCGGTTATCACACCGAATATAGCTCCATGAAATTAGGATTTTACCTCTTTGCAGAATATATCAATATGTTTATATCTTCTGCAATCATTTCCTGTTTATACTTTGGCGGTTATAATTTCCCATTTGCACACGAAATGGAAGGCATTTTAGGAGAAAATATGGTCAGAGTGCTTGGATTTGGGTTTTTATTTGCCAAAATCTTTGGATTCATCTTTTTATTCATGTGGGTACGCTGGAC
>JBDLWG010000104.1:0-3487 GCA_039804385.1 Bacteroidota bacterium | reverse complement strand
ACGACGTTTGGAGGGTTTCAAACCCTCCAAACGTTATACACCAAACGTTATATCCCCTTGACAATCAATCTTTTAGTAGCTGTCGATTCTTTTATTTCAAACCAATTTCCCGCAATCGCTCATTCAAATACGCGCCTGCGGTAATCGGCGGATAAGCCACAGGATTTTTTGCGGTCACAAGACTTGGCAAACAGGTCAAATCCATCTCACTCACAGGGTGCATGAAAAAAGGAATCGATAAACGCGGTTGATGCCATTCCGATTTTGGCGGATTGATGACGCGATGTGTCGTTGATTTTAAATAATTATTGGTCAATCGTTGTAACATATCGCCTACATTGATAACAATTTCATCCGCTTCTGGCACAATATCTTCCCAAATGCCGTCTTTATTCAGCAATTGCAACCCGCCTGCGGACGCGCCCACCAATAAAGTGATTAAATTAATGTCTTCATGTTGCTCCGAACGCAAAGCCGTTCCGGGGTCTTTGGCAATCGGCGGATAATGAATGGCACGCAAAATACTATTGCCATCTTGTATCTTGGATTCAAAAAAATCTTCCTCTAAATGCAAATGCAAGGCAATTGCTCGCAATAAATGCCCACCTGTTTTTTCAAAAGCGCGGTATAATTCTAACCCTTTACTCGAAAATTCGGGCAACTCAGGCACCAAAACATTATCAGAATACGCCATTCGATTCGGATGTTGGTCGGAAACGGTTTGCCCAATTTGGAAAAATTCTTTTAAATCAGGCACTTTGGAATGCTTTGCATGCTCTTTTCCAAAGGTCGTGTAGCCGCGCTGCCCTGCGGAACCTCTTTTTTCAGCCTGATTTTTTGTTTCCTGCGAAAGGGCAAAAAACGATTTCGCCAAACGATAAAAATCCGCTATCAATGAGGACGGAATCCCATGTTGCACAATGCCCACAAAGCCGACTTCGTGAAACGCATTGCCCAATTTGGACACAAAAGCAGCCCGTTTTGCCGCCGAACCTATCGTAAAAGTCGAGACATCGACCAATGGAATCGCCCTTTTTTGCTTTAAATGAATCATATTTTGGTTCTATTTAGATAGATGAAAAATCAAAATTGCATGTTTTTGAATTAAAAAACAAGTAAGGTTGAGGAAAAAGAAAAAAATGTTTCCCAACTGACGGTACAAATGGATATACGGATTTTTACGGATTTTCACCGATTGGTACGGATTTTTTTATTTTTAATCAAAAAATCCGTACCAATCGGTGAAAATCCGTAAAAATCCGTACATCCATTCCTATTGATTTTTCCAAAATGAAAATGGCTGATTTCCTAACTACGATGCGATTTGCAAAATGCTGTGTCCTATCTTGCAATCCAAACACCTTTTATGGTCGCAATACTCATTTTTCAATTGCAATAAGGCTTGCGATTCCGCGCCCGATTGCGCTACGATGCCTAACGCTTTCCATTGTTCTATAATATGATTTTGTTCGGGCGGCAAGGTTTCCAACCAATCCAAAGCGCGATTTTTCAACGCAGGCAATCCTTTGGTTTTCCCATACAAGAACAAAAAGGGTATCACCGTATTCAAGACAATCAATTGAATGGCTTTTTTGCCAAAAGGTTTCGGACGTTCTATGGAAGGCGTATCGAATGTATAATGTGTTGTCCAATAATCACTTGTAGGCGATTCGAGTAATTCGACTACTTCCGTAATCGTTTCTTTGGCAATAATTTTGGAAAATAAATGCACGGATTGATGCACCAAACCAGCAAATTGCGCTAATCGAATTGTTGGGAAATTGGCAGGACGTATTTTAGAAAACTTCCATGCAATACCAGTCGTTTGAATGGGTGTTAAACCATGTTTTTGTTTTAAAAAAGCATACTCTTTTGCTAACGCAACATTATACGCATCCAAAAAATGATTTTCCAACCATCCTGCTTGACCAAATAAAAGAGCTTCAATTTGAAATAAACTATCTTTATATTTTGCTAAAAGCGTGTGTGGTAAGGATTGCGCTAATAATTCCATCGGCTCTGCATTGATTTTCGCCCCAAAAGAACGCGCCATTTTTTGATAAAAAGTCGTTTCCCAATCGTGCTGATTGGCTTCTAAACGCTGTTCGATACGCAACACTTTTTGTTCCAAACGCTCTATCACTAAGGGATCCAAACATGCCGCCCGCGTAAACGTCGAAACCGCCGAAAAGTGCATTTGACAAGGAATCCAGGCAGTGGTCTGAAGCATGCCCCAATATTTTTCAAAAAGATGTGGAGCTATCCTATTTTTTAATTCCAAACAAGGCAAATACGTTGCCGATGAATGTTCGGTTTTAGGAGACAATGAAATATTTTCATCGGCTTCATACACCACATGCAAAATAACATTTTGATATGCAGGGTCTCCATGATGCCCATGTCGAAACCAATCCGATGCCCGCAAGTGCATTTCAATATTGCCAATCCACAACAAATCTCCAATGCGAATCCGCGCTTGTTGAAAATCGGGGCCAGCATCCCGATTATACGTACCTGTATCAGCGATGAATAGCGATTCACCAGTGGTAATCGTTAGATTTTGTTGATTAAAATGACGTGTTTTCCAAAGATAATGTAAAAAATCTTCTCTCATAGTGGTATTTTTGCTTTAAAGGGTGCAAGTTAAGCCGATTTCTGATTTTTTACAAAAAGGATTGCCTATAAAAATTATAAGTCATTCAAGTTCCTTTTTTTCGTTGTTTTGGAGAAAAAAACGACTTTTGCATTTAAAAATTTAAAAAATGGACATTTACACCGTTTTACTCCTCACAGCCTTGATATTTTCGGCGGCTTTACTGTATTCTGCGGTCGGACACGGCGGCGGTTCAGGGTATCTGGCAGCGATGGCGTTTTGCGCTATCTCACCCGCCATTATGAAACCAACAGCCTTGACTTTGAATATTTTAGTTGCCGCGATTGCCACCGTTCGATATTATCGTGCAGGTTGTTTTTCATGGGAATTATTCATTTGGTTCGCACTTGGGGCAGTGCCATTTGCGTTTCTGGGCGGCAAAATGACTTTGCCTGACCATACGTACAAAATAATCGTTGGTATGGTATTGTTGTATGCAGCATTTCGTTTGGTTTTCAAACCCAATACTCAAAATCCAGCCGCTATTTTACAACCACCTTCGATTCCATGGATGATTGGAATTGGGGTTTTAATTGGTTTATTATCCGGTTTGACAGGGGTTGGCGGCGGCATTTTCCTCAGTCCGTTGATTTTATTGATGGGTTGGGGTTCGACGCGGGCGGTTTCGGGCGTATCGGCATTGTTCATTTTGGTCAATTCGATAGCAGGATTATTGGGAAAAATTTCCTCTTTAAACGATTTGCCTCCTGCCTTGCCTTATTGGATGGCGGCGGCAGCAATCGGCGGTTGGATAGGCACTACCTATGGCGTTAAACAGTTGAATATCAATATTTTACAAAAAATATTAGGTGTTGTTTTAGTGATTGCAGGGCT
>JBDLWG010000103.1:0-7701 GCA_039804385.1 Bacteroidota bacterium | reverse complement strand
GGTTGATTTTCATATTTTTTGAGCGAATACCAAGCCGATATGCCCACTGCAAACAAAAAAAATGGGAAAACCCAGTCGGTTGGCGTTACGCCATGCCAATAGGCGTGTTCCCAAGGGGCGTATATAAACGACCAAGTACCGGGATTATTGACGATAAACATTAGGGCAATAGTCAATCCGCGAAAAACATCTAAAGCCACTAAACGATTGGTAGGTAATGCGTTTGCAGTCATAAAGGAACGATTAGGTTGGTTTAAAATAACGTTACAAGATGCTAAAATAGATACTTTTGAAGACTTATGCAGGTTTTTATGTTTTTTTTTTATTTTTTTTGAAAAAAAGTTGCATTTTTGGTGAAAATGGCTCAACTTTGCGGCGCGAAATGCAATCAGTCTTAAAAGTAAACTGGTTCCGTAGCTCAGCTGGATAGAGCAACTGCCTTTAAGTTTAAAAATAGGAGCCATGTATGGCGAAAGCATTCATGGGATTTTGGCTGTTCAGGAAACGCTTCATTACCAATATTTTTGTAAAAAAAATAAAACGTAATATGCCAATCGTGAGTTGTAAATTTAAAACTTTTCTTTTGAAAAATAAATTTGCAATGCAGAGACTGTATGCCAGACACCTACGTTTTGATTCTAAATCAAAATACGGTGAAGAGACAGTCCAGACC
Organism: Bacteroidota bacterium; assembly: GCA_039804385.1. Lineage (GTDB taxonomy): Bacteria > Bacteroidota > Bacteroidia > Chitinophagales > Saprospiraceae > JAAFJT01. The sequence goes on along the minus strand of JBDLWG010000103.1, from coordinate 7,028 downwards.
ACAAATGCACCTAATGATGGTGCAGCGATGAAAATCGTAGTCGGTACGCTAAGCAGTAGGTCTTTGGTTCGAATCCAAACGGAATCACATTCATGATTGATTGATAATCAATTGATTATGTAAATATTAAAAAGCGTCCATTGTACAATGGACGCTTTTTTTATTATTTTTATCCCAATTCTTTACCTTAAAATTAGGAGGCTATGTACCAATATGACACGCAAATTCGAGTGCGTTATGGCGAAACAGACCAAATGGGCTATTTATATTATGGCAATTATGCGCAATATTACGAAGTCGGGCGGGCAGAAGCGATTCGAGCATTAGGCATTAGTTACAAAATGTTGGAAGAAACACATGGGATTTTAATGCCTGTGATGAGTTTAGAAATGCGTTTTGTGCGTCCTGCGCTGTATGATGAATTGTTGACCGTGCGCACCATTCTTCGAGAAATGCCTGTGGATACCATTGTTTTCCACATGGAAATTTATAATGAGCGCAAAAAATTAGTGAATGGCGGGCGTGTAAAACTATGTTTTGTGGAAGCGAAAACGAATAAAACAATTGTAACACCCCCTTATTTAAGTGCTAAATTAAAACTCTTTTTTGAAACTTAAAATGTTGATTTTCAATAGAGTATAACGTTTAGAGGGTTTAAAAATAGCAGTTTCCGCTTTGGGAAATTATCGAAATAGGATGCTTATGATTTCAAGGATTAGAAGGATGTTTTCGCTTGAAGAACGCAAAGGAGAACTCCAAAAATCCTTACAATCCTTGAAATCACAAGCATCCTATTTCGAAAAAATAAAATAGGCGCATTTTTACTTTTTTGGCTCAAAAATGAAAATAATTGGCTCAAATTGGCTCAAAACCTAAAACTGCGTATTAGATTTGCATTATGAAAGCAAAAGTATATCATTTTGAATTAAACATAAGTTGGCGATTATTAAATCTTATGAGCCAAATAGACCGCTTTGATGCCTCTTGGTCTTCCATTGAAAAAAAAGAAGGTGCCAGTTTAAAGCAACTCAAAACCGTTGCAACCATTCAAAGCGTAGGTGCTTCGACCCGAATTGAGGGTGCTAAACTCTCTAATGCCGAAGTCGAATCCTTACTCAATAATATTGGAATTACCAAAATTGAGGATAGGGATTCACAAGAAGTGGTTGGTTATTTCAATGCACTGGATTTGATTGAAGATAGTTTTCAGGATATTGACATCACGGAGAGCAATATCAAAAATCTCCATAATCAGCTCTTAAAATACAGTCAAAAAGATGAGTGGCATAAAGGCTCTTACAAGCAACACACCAATGCGGTGCAAGCCAGTTTCCCTGATGGCACTCGGAAAATCATTTTCCGTACAACGGAACCAGGTTATGCAACAGATGATGCAATGCGAACCCTTGTAGATTGGTATCGCCAAGAACAAGAAGTCCATCTTTTAATCAGATGTGCTGCTTTTGTATATGAATTTCTAAGCATTCATCCTTTTCAAGATGGAAATGGCAGGTTAAGTCGATTGTTGACAACCTTGTGTTTGCTCCGTTCAAGTTACAATTGGATTCAATATGTCAGTTTTGAAGGTGAAATTGAGCAAAATAAAAAGAAGTATTATCAAGTTTTGCGTAGTTGCCAAGCGCAACGACCCAATGAAGACATTACAGAATGGATTAATTTTTTTATGGATTCTTTAGTTAACATACAAACGAAATTACAAAAAAAATTAGAAATATCCAGTCAACAGGATATGCTTTCGCATAAAGAAAAAGAAGTTTATACTTATATTAGTTTTCATCCCAATTGTAAATCCCGAGCGATTGCAGAAACGGTACAGATTCCTAAATCAACGCTTAAAAGAATTTTATCAGATTTAGGGGCTAAAAACCTCATTTTAGTATCGGGCAGAGGAGCAGGCGTATCTTATTCAATCGTTTAATCCTAAAAAAAACTTGCAGCAGAGTTGCCCCTGTCTGCAAGTGTGGCTGTGATGTAGATTACTCTTGTTTGTTTTCTGCTCCGTTTGTAAATCATTCCTATCGGAAACTTGATGCTATTTTCATTTGATTTTTTACATAAATCTTACAGTTGCATAAACTTCTTGCGTTCAAAAATAGTTTCCTAATGCGTTGATTTGACGAAAACTTAACTTTTTCTTCCGACTTACTTAACAAATTACCCTTTTTTAAAATTTAAATAGAACAATGAGAAGTATTCTAATGGGTTTTACCATTTTCTTGGCTTTGTCTGCGTGTAAAGAGGCAGCCCCGAAAAAAATAGATAATGGGATGCAAGAAGTGCAGGTAGACCCGAAATTGAATAATGCGGATATTATTCGCAATCCTGTCACGGCGAGTCAGCCGATTGACACCAATAATGTGGCAAAAATGGCTTTTGAAGTGAATGAAATTGATTTTGGGACGGTTCCTGAAGGGACGCTTATTAAAAAATCATTTAAATTCACCAATAATGGCAAAGTGCCTTTGTTGATTACGAGTGCAACGTCTTCTTGCGGTTGCACCGTTCCGAGTTACAATAAAACAGCGATTGCCATTGGCGCGACAGATGTACTCGAAGTGCAATTTGATACCAAAGGCAAACAAAATTTTCAAGAAAAAATGGTAACGATTACGGCAAATACATTGCCTTCGACGATGATGGTGCGTTTGAAGGGAATGGTAAAGCCAAAATCATAAATTAACATTTTGTAATACCAAAAAAAAATAAAAAAAAATTTGTTGTTTTCATGTAACTGCATTACTTTCGTAACGTCAAATCTATTGTTTAACCAACTTGATATAGTTCATGGAGCAAATTTTAAGCGCAGTACTCGGCGGCGGCGGCGGCTGGCTCGCGGGTATTTTGGGCAAAGGTAGCGATAAAGGACCGCTTGCCAATATTTTAGCAGGCGTTCTTGGCGGCATCGGCGGCGGTGCGGGCGCAGGACAAGTTTTGGGCGGCGCAACGGATGTTGCTACGAACATGCCTGACGCAGCAGCCGCAGGTAATCCAATGATGGCCTATCTCATGTCTTTCGTGATGGGTTCTATCTTGCCTTGGCTGACCAATTATATTAAAACGTCCCAAGCGGGTGCGGGCGCGACTACGGGAGCCAATGATGGTTCTGGTAGCTCGGGCATTCAGTTGCCGCCGCGCAAACAGGATAATAATGATAACCCGCCATTGGGTTAATCTATTTGAATCAAGCATAGAAAATAAGAGCGCGTTGATTGGAAAAACCAATGGACGCGCTTCTATATTTTACGAGCAAAAGATTTTTATACTTTGCGCACGATACTTTTGCGATAGGATGGATGTACAGATTTCACAGATTTGCACCGATTGGTACGGATTTTTTAAACAATCCATCCGTACCAATCGGTGCAAATCCGTGAAATCTGTACATCCATCCTATCGCAAAACCACCCAACGCAAAGTATCAATTGTCATATTTGGGTCAAAATATCAAGCCTGTCCGCAAAATATCGAATCTGAAAATTCAAATACTATTGACAATCCAATTATTTATCCTACATTTGACCCTTTAAATGACAATCGCTTCTTACCAACTAAAAAAATATTGTCAACAAATGCGTTTAACGAACCATATATTCTTTAAAAGAATTTTTTTACCTGCATTGGCATTAAGTTTCAATGCGTGTGATTTGTTGAAACCCGCGCAACAGCCAACCATGCCGATTGGACGGGGGACGACTCAAAATCCAACTTCTACGGGTAATCCAACCGCTACTACGAGTCGGACTACGCCCAAAAATCCAACGGGGAGAGTCGATACCGTGATTTGGAGGGATGACAAAAAGGCAAAACCGCCCATTGTCACGGATGGCGGGAAGGTGATAACAACCAATCCGACGAATCCAACCAATACAGGTTCTGGTACAGTGGTTACTGCGCCCACAGGCACAGGTGGTGTGAAGCCGACTCCCAGTTTCCCGAATGAGCCGACGAAAGAGTTGAAAACGACCTATGATTTATCCATTCCACTGCCCTTTTTTCGGGATAAATATAATGGTGTGACGGGCGTAAATTATGATAAATCTCTATTTGCATTAGATTTTTATGCGGGTGTAAAATTGGCGTTGGATTCTTTATCGTATTCTAATATTAATTTAAATGTTAATATTGTGGATACGAAACCCGATTTTGCTTCGGTTTTGAACCAATATGAAATCTCTAAAACGGATGTTATGTTGGGTCCCGTTGAAAAGGATAATTTGCCTGCGGCAATTGCTTTTTCCAATGAAAAAAGTAAAACAGTGGTATCGCCTTATTTTCCATCTTTGGAATTGGAAGGCGAAAATCCAAACTTTGTGCAAGTCAAACCGAGTTTGAAAACGCATTGTGAGGCTATAACAAAACATACACGCGCTCGTTACAAGCCCGAATTAGTCACTTTGTTGGCACGTCAACAAGATGGTGAAAATGCTCGCTTTAAGTATTTTCAAGATATGAATGCAACGATTAGCCGCAATTCGACGGCTACCAAATTTAAAGAAGCAGTGGTGGATGAAAAAGCGATTGATATTAGCAAATTAGTGAGTCCGACGTTGACGACGGTTTTTGTAGTGCCGTCTTGGAATGAGGCTTTTGTCAATGCGTTGTTGAAAAAAATTGATGAACATCCCAATAAAAAGAACATTGTTGTTTATGGCATGCCGCAATGGATGGATTTTATGGGTATGAATGATTATTTTGAACGCTTGAAAGTACGTGTGAGTAGTTCCACTTTTGTGGATGTCAATCGTCCCGAAGTACGGATTTTTCGCCAAAGATTTGTTGACAAATTTGGCAAAATGCCCAATAATGATGCGTATTTAGGTTATGATTGCGCTTTATATTTTGGAGAAGCGATGAAAAAATATGGTTCTAAATTTTCTTATTTTTTGGATAGAGAACCGCGTAAGTTGTTGCATACCAAGTTTTTATTTGAACCAGTCTATCGTTCTGTGACCACAGGAACCGATGATTTTGGAAAAGTGATGAAATATGAAAACAAGTATGTTAATATTTTGAAATATAATGGTGGTTTTTCATTAGAAGAATAATTTAAGCAGCATTTTTGAATTAGGATTTTTTAGGATGGATAAGATTTTATTAGGATTTATCCTAATAAAATCTTATCCATCCTAAAAATCCTAATTCAAAAAATAGAACGACGTGTTAAAACAATGATTGAAGCAAGACAACTTGAGAAGTTTTACGGCAAATTACAAGTATTGAAAGGAGTCGATTTGACCATCGAAAAAGGCGAATTTGTCTCCATTATCGGCAGGTCAGGGGCAGGGAAAAGTACGTTGTTGCACATTCTCGGCACGCTCGACGTACCTGATAAAGGGACTGTTTCCATTAATGGACAACAAGTTTCAGGCTTGAATACCCAAGCATTAGCCCGTTTTCGGAATCAAAATATTGGTTTTGTCTTCCAATTCCATCATTTATTGCCCGAATTTACCGCTTTGGAAAATGTTTGTATGCCTGCGTATATTAATAAAAAATCAGATTCAAGCGTTACCAAAAGAGCGATGGAATTGTTAGATTATTTAGGATTGGCAACGCGTAGTACTCATAAACCGGGGCAATTGTCAGGCGGCGAACAACAACGCGTAGCTGTAGCACGCGCCTTGATGAATCGTCCTGCAGTCGTTTTTGCCGATGAACCTTCAGGCAATTTAGATTCGGTTTTGTCGAAAGAATTGCACGAATTATTATTTCAATTGCGCAACGATTTCCAACAAACCTTTGTCATTGTAACGCATAATTTAGAATTGGCAGCTATGAGTGACCGATGTTTGGAAATGAATGATGGTTTATTTGTCCAAAAATCCCTCTAAGCATTTTGCGATGTCACATTCAATAAAAAGTTGTGTTTCAACGTTTTAGAAGAAAATTTTTTTATAAGGTTTCAACATGAAAGCATTGATGACAAAATTTTTGTTTTTAATCTCGACTTGCCTTTTAGGAACGCAGCTGGTTTCAGCACAATCGCTTCCGTCGCAGTCTAAACCGCCGCAAACCAATAATGCAACGCTTGTTGCGGACGGTTATGAAATCAAAATTAAATTGAACGATTACTTCAAGGATACGCTGTTGCTCGGCTATCCGATGGGTGACAAACAGTACATCAAGGATACCGCGATTTTGAATAAAAAAACGGGTCTTTTTACCTTCAAAGGCAGTAAAAAATTAGCTGCGGGGATGTATTTGGTCATTTCGCCGCCTGAAAATAATTATTTTCAAATCATTGTTTCCGATACAGACCAAAAATTCTCCTTGACGACGAGTAATATTGACCCGTACAAAGAGGTCAAATCCACGAACGCGCCTGATAATGAATTATTTTATAATTACATGAGTTTTCTCTCTACCAAAAGAACGGAAGCAGAGAAGGCGAATGGCATGAAAAAAGCGGATTCGACCAAAACCGCCGAATCCAATAAGATTTTGGAACGTTTGGATAAGGAAGTTAAGGCGTATCAAAAGGATTTGTTTCAAAAAAATGCCAAATCGACGACGATTGCCCTTTTGCGGGCAACACAGGAAATCGAACCGCCTGCGTTCATAGGCGCGGATAAGGATGTCGCGATGTATTATTTTTACAAACAACATTATTTTGATAATTTTGAAATGAGTCATCCTGCGTTTTTGCGCACGCCGATTTTGTTTGAACGCATCAATTATTATATCACGAAATTGACTCCGCAGCATCCTGATTCGGTCATCGTTTCGGTGGATAGAATCTTGGATTTGGTCAAAGGCAATTCGGAAACATTTCAATATTATTATATTCATTTTTTGAATGAGTATGCTAAAAGCAAATTAGTGGGTTTTGATGCGGTTTATGTGCATTTGGCAAAACAATATATGGAAAAAGGCTTGGCAGACGCTTTTATTGATAAGGAGCAGCGCGAAAAAATTATGAAAAATGCAAATGCGTTAGAACCTATTTTATTGGGCAAAACGGCTCCTGATATTGAAGTTTATTTGGCAGATGGAAAAACGGTGATGTT
>JBDLWG010000102.1:0-7709 GCA_039804385.1 Bacteroidota bacterium | reverse complement strand
GACAAAAAGGGAAATGGGGGTGATGGATGTACGGATTTCACGGATTTTCACGGATTGGTACGGATTTTTTCAAAAAAAATCCGTACCAATCCGTGAAAATCCGTGAAATCCGTACATCCATTCTTTTTTGTCATGTACTAAGATAAAAAATAATTGCATAAGTTAAATAGATACAACGTTTGGAGGGTTTGAAACCCTCCAAACGTTCTATTATCTTGAAAATCAATTTTTTAGGAAGTATCACGTCAAGACGTGTTAGGGCGCACTTGGATTGCGATGGTGAAAGTCCATGCAGCTGAAATGTTAGGTTAGATTTATTGGATTGTATCACAATCCAATAAATCCAACAAATCCATATTTTAAAAAAAACAAGTCAAATCAAATATAGAACCAAATTTTTATCTAAAAATGACGCTTCTTGAAAATTATAGTTTGGGTAAATGGGTGAAAGGCGATGGCGATGGCAAAATTTTATATGATGCCATCACAGGCGAACCTATCACTGCCGCAAGTAGCAAAGGCTTGGATTTTGCCGCCATGTTGGATTATGGGCGCAAAATCGGCAGTCCGAAACTCCGAAAAAGGACGTTCCATGAACGCGGACAGATGTTACGCGCTTTGGCATTGCACTTGTTGGCGAAAAAAGAACAGTTCTACGCACTCAGTTATCGCACCGGCGCGACCCGATTGGATAGTTGGATTGATATTGAGGGCGGGATTGGCAATTTGTTTGCAAATGCCTCTTTGCGCCGACAATTTCCCAATTTGCCCTATTGCCCTGATGGAGAAGCCGTCTCGCTTTCCAAAAATGGGACGTTTATAGGACACCATATTTTAGTCCCCAAACAAGGTGTAGCCGTTCATATCAATGCTTATAATTTCCCAATTTGGGGCATGTTGGAAAAAGTGGCGGTCAATTGGCTTGCGGGCGTACCTGCGATTGTGAAACCTGCCACCGTCACCTCGTTTTTGACAGAGGCTGTTGTGCGCGAAATCATCGCTTCTGGGATTTTGCCCGAAGGTGCATTGCAATTGATTTGCGGTTCTGCGGAAGGGATTTTGGATCATTTGACGGGTCAAGATGTGGTCACTTTCACGGGTTCGGCAAGTACGGGCAGGCTGTTGAAAAGCAATCCAAACTTGATAAATCAAGGTGTGCCGTTCAATATGGAGGCAGATTCATTGAATTGCAGCATTCTTGGTGCGGATGCGGTGGTCGGAACGCCCGAATTTGACCTCTTTATCAAAGAAGTTTGTAAAGAAATGACGGTGAAATGTGGACAAAAATGTACTGCCATTCGGCGCGTTATCGTTCCCGAAAACACATTGGAGGCGGTTCAAATCGCACTTGGGAAGGCTTTGTCAAAGGTCAAAATAGGCAATCCGCAAATGGAAGGCGTGCGAATGGGTGCATTAGCAAGTCGCGCACAAGTGGCGGAAGTCACTGAAAAAGTGCAAATTTTGTCCAAAAATACGCCGATTGTGTATGGAAATTTGGATGATTTTGAACTTTTTGGTGCAAATCGGGCAAAAGGCGCGTTTATGCCGCCGATTTTGATGCTCAATTCTAAGCCGTTTCAATTTACAGATACACACGACATAGAGGCATTCGGTCCTGTAAGTACTTTGATGCCTTATAAAAATTTAGAAGATGCCATTGAATTGGCGCGGATGGGCAAAGGCTCCCTTTGTTGCTCCATCGTGACCGCCAATGATGCCATTGCAACCGAATTTACATTGGAAGCAGCGAGTCATCACGGTAGAATATTGGTTCTAAACCGAGATTGTGCCAAAGAAAGTACTGGTCATGGTTCGCCCTTGCCGCTATTGGTGCATGGTGGCCCAGGGCGGGCAGGCGGCGGCGAAGAAATGGGCGGCATGCGCGGTGTGAAACATTATTTGCAACGCACCGCGATTCAAGGTTCGCCGACAACGATTACTGCGATTACGCAAACCTATCAAGCGGGCGCGAAACAATTGGAAACGGATATTCACCCCTTTCGCAAACATTTTGACGATATTTCTATTGGTGAAACGCTGGTTACAGCAAAACATACGGTTACAGAAACCGATATTATCAATTTTGCCAATATTACAGGCGACCATTTTTACGCGCATGTGGATGTGACGGCTTTGGAAGGTACATTGTTTACGGGTCGAGTGGCGCATGGTTATTATTTGTTGTCGAAAGCGGCAGGCTTGTTTGTGGATGCGAAAAAGGGACCCGTTTTACTGAATTATGGGATTGATTTTTGTCGATTTATGAAACCTGTTTATGTCGGCATGACGATTGGAGTACGCCTGACTGCCGCCGAAAAGATTGAACAAGAACGAAAAACACTTGATGATATTCCAAAAGGTGTTGTCAAATGGCGCGTTGAGATTTATGACCAAACCAATGAAACGGTTGCGTTAGCAACCATTTTGACGATGGTGAAACGCAAGGTTTGAATTAGGATTCGATTAGGATTGATTTGTAAGTAGTTGCAATGAAAGAATCGACCAAAAGTCATACCTACTAAAAGATTGATTTTCAAGATAGTAGAACGTTTGGAGGGTTTCAAAACCTCCAAACGTTGTTGTCAATTATTTAAATTTAAATTATTTAAATCGACTTATAATCACAATACCGCCTATGATGAGCAAAATCGCTAAACAATGCACCCATGACAATATTTCTCCATCAAAAATCCCCCAAGCAATCGCCACAATCGGCACAAAATACGTGACCGAACCCGCAAATAATGCGGACGAAACTTGCAAAATACGTGCAAAAAAGAATTGAGCAATCGCAGTCCCTAAAATTCCCAAAGTCATTGCGGCTGCAAACGATTGTTGCCCATGCGGATGCGTTTGCAAAACCGTTAACCAATTGGTTGTCAATAAAATACATAATCCAAAGAATCCTGCAATCGAAACAGCCATAATCGCTAAGGGCAAAGCGGGCACTTCGGATAAGTGTTTTTTAATCCAATTTAAATTGAATCCGTAACACATCGTGGCTAAAATAATCCATAACGCATGGGCATTTAAACTCAATTCGCCTTTGGTATTCACCAAAATCAACAACGCGGAACCTAAAAATCCTAAGCCCAAACCTGCGATTTTCAACCAACTTGGCGATTGTCGAAAGAAAATAATGCCCACAATGAAAACCATACAAGGTGTTAAAGCATTTAAAACGCCTGTGACCGCACTCGGCAAACCCAATTGCCCAAGCGCGAAAAAATAAATGGGGAATGCGAGTCCCGTAACGGCAGAGACGACCAAATGCCACCATTTATCTTTGGGAATCAGCGCGATTTGCGGTTTGATGAACCAAATCATAACCAACATGGCAGAAGTTAAACGCAAACTTGCCGTTTCTATCGGCGAAAAACTGATTAAAGTCCGTTTCATTAAAATAAAAGAACTGCCCCATACCAATGTCAAGTACAAGAAAGAACTCCAAATGACAATCGTATTTTTTTGATTTTGAATCATTTATAGATAATTTAATTTTTTTATAATAATAATGCTTAACGCTAAACCCTGCAAAAGCGCACAAAGATTCAAAAAAAGACCTAATAGAGCGCGATAAATTTGATTTAATATTTTTTTGTCTGTTTTCAGATAAAGAATGAAGAACGCAAATGAGCACTCCAAAAATCCTTGTAATCCTTCCAATCATAAGCATCTTATTTTAAAAATTTTATTTAAAAATTTGATAATCAACTTTTTAAATAAAAGCACAAAAAAAATATATCGACTACCCTAAAATCATTCATTGAATCGAATTATATTGCACGCGAAATGGCAGCAAGTGCCGCAAAACCATCTTTATTACTATCGGAAAAGCAAAACCATTCCCTATGAAATGTTCCTCTTGCGGTCGGTCAGACCTCACACTCGTCACTTGTGTGGACGCTTCCACAATGAAAATGAAGCGCGTTTGTCCTGTTTGCATTCAAAAAGGGCATCCAAGTGAGCGAAAAAAGCAACCCACACTTGCCGAATTGGATGCAAGTATTGCCGAGTATGAAGCCGTTGCCCTCAAAGCCGAATCTTTTATCAAGGATTTTCCTGAAATGCCCGATTTGCCGCCTGCGTTAGCGCAGATTGCGTTTACGCCGATGTCGCATTATAAGGCACTTCAAGCAGTATTGGCAGAATTAAAATCACAACGTATGGAAGTTTTAACAAATATGGAAAGCCAATCGCGTTTGCAATATGAGTTAAAAAAGTCGCTCGCAGCAGAAGATTATAAGCAATCGGCACTCATTCGAGATAAAATTGCGGCGAAAAATTTAAAATCATAACCTACGAATCGTTTTAAGCGTCTCAACCGTTTGGAGGGTTTCAAACCCTCCAAACGGTGTTGTTAATATCCGTTGTTGAAAAAAATATAATTTATGCCTTTTTTATAAGATTATTTTAATAAAAAGCGTATTTTTGGGCTTTAATTTAAATCAATTCTATTCACTTTTGAGTGCATCAGCCCCATGTCAGCATCTGCCTATACGATTCATTCGCGGTTGTATCAACGTTTTAAGTCGATAGAACCGACTGATTTTAGACGTATTATCGCCTTTGTCGAGCAAAATAAAAAATATGTTTTTCAATTAGATGGAGAAACATATGCTGAAATCGTATGGGTTTATTCCAACGCTTTGTTTGGAATCGGCGATTATTGGCAAGTGATTCGGCTTTCGGACGAATTGATTGCTTATGTCATGGAACATAATATAGTGAAAATCAATGGAGAACGTATTTTTGAATCAATCCTATGTCAAAAAGGAATGGCATTCATGCACGAAAGGCAATATGATAAAGCCATTTATATTTTTGAAGAATTGATTAAAATTAACCCTGAAGAGTATCATGTTGGTATTTTATTGGAAAAAGCGATGCACGCTTCAAATCCAAATTTAATTCGGCGATGTCGAGCGACTGCGATTTTTTTATGGTTCACGACTGCCTTGTTGGTAATAGTAGAATTGAGTTTAATACGAATCTTGTTTAAATCGTATCAAAATGTATTTAAATATAGTTATTGGATGACTTTTGGAATGGCGATTTTGGTATGGAGTTGTGGGTATTTGTACCAATATTGGCGCGTACATCGTGCTGTAAATCAACGAATTAGAGCCGCAAAATATAAAAAAATAATTTAATTATTGAATTAAGAATTAAAGAGCGAAAGGAATTAAGGACGCATGTGTCCTTAATTCCTTTCGCTCTTTAATTCCTAATTCAAATCAATCCTTACAAACGCGCTTTCGCACCCACTTGTACTGAAAAAGTACTGATTTTATCTTGATTCGTGCCAGTACCGTGTTTCCCAATATGTTGTTGATACAAGGCTTGTGCAAAAAGGCTCCACCTTCCTCTAAACGTCGGATGATATTCGATACCCGTTCCGACATTGGCAGTGAAATAATAATTATCTTTCAACTGACCAGATTCAAGCAAACCACCGCTATAAAATTCTTTAATCGCTTGTTTGGTGAAAGACGTATTATCTGAAACGCGCGCTGCCACAGGCTCATTGGTTTCAATATCGTAATCGGTTTGTAAAACGCCATTTGCCGAACCGCCAACAATCCCATAGATACTCCATTTTTGCTTTTCCAATAAATAACGATTCATATGAATTGGAATATGTACCATATTGAAAGCAACCAATTTAGGTTTTGTTCGCTCATAGCCTCCCCCAAAAGTACCCGTAATCGAAATTGCCTCAACAGGACGATAACTTTTGTACGAATACGTCAAACTCGATTCAATTTCGGTTTTGCCTTTGCGATACCCTGCCGTCACCCCTGCACCATACCCGTCCGTGACAGACTTGCCTCCAATCGAAAGCGCACTGTAAAAAGTACTCGCCTGATCCGCATTGAACGCCCCAAACATCCCTATCCGAACACGGCGCGGTTTATAAACAGGCGTTTCTCGCAAAGAGACAGGTACTGAAACCGTCGATTCCGCTTTCAATAATTCAGGTTGAATCATGGCAATGGCATCGACTAATTCAATATTTTTTTTATCTATATTTAAATCGTTGATAGCGATACCATTCGATTTATTTTCGGATTCAATTCGTTGTAAATTTGCGTCATTCAAAATGGGTTGTTGTGATAAATCAGTGCCTTTCTGAGTGGGCAACATCGCCGCAATTACTGATGAAGCGTGATTCACTCGCTCCTCAACTGCTTTTTCGACAGGCAAATTAGGATTTTCAATCGCCGCTTGAGGTGCATTTTCTCCACCTCCTTTAAATTGGAATTTATTTTCAATCTTCACAGGCGCATCTTTTGTCAAAGGTGCGTCTCCTGCTCTTTGATTCCAATCTGCTTTTTGATTAAAATTCGATTTAGCTTGTGGTGCAATGGGCATGACTTTATCCTGCACCAACGGATTCGCAGGTGTAATTGATTGATTTATAACTGATTGTGCTTTTAAGTCAACCTTATTCGGCACATTCGCTTGTGGAAAACTGCCTTCAAAAACATTGAAAAAAGTCCAAATCGCTAAACCCGATAATACTAATTCTGGAATTTTGAAACGGACGATATAACGTTTCCAAGAAAAAGTTTCCTCCAAAAGCTGCTCCATCCGTGTCCAATGCGCCGCCTTGAAGGGTACATCCTGCCGTTCTGCCGCCTTCCGAATCCAATAATCAAACGCCTCATCATCGTTTTCCTCGACGCGCCGAAGCCGTTTTTCAAATAAATCGAAATCAGGTGCAGGGCTATTGTCCCCCTTCTGGTCCGCATTTGCCTCCATTTGCTGCATGGATTGGCGGATTATATCATCAAAAAATGAATCATTTTCTCTATTCTCCATGTGCTGCATACTTTCCTGACAATAAAACTTGTAATTTCAATCTTGCTTTGACCAAATTAGACCGAGAAGTACTTTCTGTAATCTCTAATTGTTCCGCAATTTCCTTATGTGAATAACCCTCAATCACATACAAATTAAAAACAGCTCTATATGCAGGCGTAAGTTGCCGAATCGCCTGCAAAATATCTTTTTCAGAACACCGCGAAATCGCATCAGGTATATCCGTACTCAATGAATAGGCTTGGTCGAGGTCATCCGTGCGTCTGCGCACCGCTTTTCGGTAATAATCAATGGATGTATTGACCATAATCGTCCGAATCCAAGCGGTCAAAGCCGTTCCGGGCTGATATTTAGCAATATTTTTAAATATTTTTATAAAACCTTCATGTAAAATATCCAATGCATCATCCTCATTATCCGCGTAACGTAGGCACACAGACATCATCTTACTGTAATGATCCTCATACAGTTTCTTTTGCGCCCACCGCTCCCGAGCGATGCAGGCTTCCACTAAATGTTGTTCCTCTGCGTAACCTAGATCCAAAGCAATATTCATTAGATGAAACGATTTGTAAAGTTAGTTAATTTTGCCTGATATATGCAAATTCCGTTTTAAAATTTCTATGAATTGAACGGTATTAGCGTCTAAATCGCTGCTTTTCAATCTTTTTTTTATTTTTTGCCTAAAACGATTTATCTTTGTTAGCAAATTCAATAACAATGGCAACATCAGAGAAATTCATCAATCATTGGTTCACAATGAATTTAGAATCAACTTGTTATGACCAATAAAGAAATCGCTCGCGCTTTCCAAGACCTTGCGGCTATCATGGAATTGCATGAGGAAAATGCGTTTAAAATTAAAACGTATCAAAATGCGTATA
>JBDLWG010000101.1:0-12042 GCA_039804385.1 Bacteroidota bacterium | reverse complement strand
ACCAATGTTACGGTGCTACGCACCTCCGAAACGGGTTTATCCATCGTTTTTCTACAAAGGTTGCGGTGCTACGCACCTTTTTAGTTTGTAGAATGATTTTAAGACCAACAATCATTCTGTGGGTAATGGATAGGGTTGTAACCTCGACGACTTTGGTGCAAAAAAATTTATAAAATGGCAAAAAAAATAATTTCTAAGGATAGAACTTGTTTGGGAACGAATGGTTTGGTTTTTAACAATTTGAATAAATTGACTTTGGAATCATTAGAAAATGAAATGGGCGATTTAGCTTACATTTTAAAAGATTGGCGTTCGGGTGTCGGCACACGTCCTTCGGGAAAGCTCTTGCGTACAGCCATTTTAAATAATTATCGGGATACTTCTAAACGAATTGTGCTTGATTTTGGAGCTATTAATGTCATTTCCTCTTCTTTTGCAGATGAATTGGTTGGGAAATTGGTGTTGGAACTTGGTTTTTTTGGTTTTAATAATCTGGTGAAAATGAAAAATATGAACCAATTAATCCAACAATTAGTACAACGTTCTGTTGCGCAACGAATGGCAGAATCTTTAAACAACTAATACTTAGGAGTCGGGAAATTTATTTCCCGCATATCGCGGGAAATAAATTTCCCGACTACTAAGTGTCAAATTCAAAAATTATATGTGGAAATGGTACAATTCAAAAATCATTGAAATAGAATTGATTGCGCCTACAACAAAGCGTTTTTGGTTGCAAATAGAAGGCGATGAAACGTTGGATTTCAAAGCAGGGCAATTCGTCACGATGGATTTGCCGATTGCTGAAAAGCGATTGAAACGGTGGCGCAGTTATTCCATCGCTTCCGCGCCGAGTCATCCTGCGTCGAATGTATTAGAATTTTGTATTGTGCGTGCGGAAGCAGGCGCAGGTACGCGTTATCTTTTTGAAGAAGCGACTGTCGGTACAACCATTCGTTTTAAAGCACCTGATGGCAATTTTATTTTGACGGATGCGCGAATTGCAGAAAAAAAATTGGTATTTATCTGTACAGGAACAGGTGTTGCGCCTTTTCGGAGCATGATTCATGATTTATTGCAACGCGGATTGCCGTATCGAAACCTGCATTTAATCTTCGGAACGCGCACGGAAGCAGGGATTTTGTATCAAAAAGAATTTGAGGATTTACAATCAAAGTATCCGAATTTCAAATATGAAGTGGTTCTATCGCGTCCGCAACCGACTTGGAACGGGCGGCGCGGGTACGTTCATGCCGCCTATATGGAAGCCTATCCGAATCCGACGGCAGAAACCGATTTTTGGATTTGTGGATGGAGTAAAATGATTGATGAAGCCGTAGAACATTTGTTATTGGATTTAAAATGCGCCAAATCGCAAATTCATTATGAATTGTATGGCTAAAACCAGGTGTAGGAGTCGGGAAAGCACTATAACATCCACTACTACGCCCTGAAACTTAACAATTTATTAATATTGCCTTAATATACACTTAACATAAAAGCATCAATTTTGCCCCATCATTTAATTCAATGATTGTGTTGACTTTGAAAAAGATAAAGATTACAAATTTTATGAAAAACTTTTACTTGAAACAAGTTTGCTATTTTGCAATCGTTTTGTTGAGTTGCCAAACCTTATCAGCGCAAACGGAAAGTCACCAAGCGATGGTGGATAGTCTCGCGCCGAAACCGAAAAGCAACATGCCTGCCACTCCTACGGTTTCTGCAACAGCGCAGTCTAAAAAATGGTATGATTCTTTTTCGATTCGCGGCTATACGCAAGTGCGTTATAATCGCCTTTTGGAAACCAATTCTAAACTCAAATGCGACCAATGTGATAAATCGATTGGTGAAAATGGTGGTTTTTTCATTCGCCGCGCCCGCATTATTTTTAGTGGCAATGTGCATGACCGCGTGTATTTCTACATTCAACCCGATTTTGCCTCTGCGCCGACTTCAACTACTAATAATTTTGCACAAATCCGCGACTTATATTTTGATGTTGCCTTAGATGAAAAAAAGGAATATCGCTTTCGCATCGGACAATCGAAAGTGCCGTTTGGTTTTGAAAACATGCAATCCAGTCAAAATCGTTTGCCCTTAGATAGAGCGGATCCGACGAATAGTGCCTTGAGTAATGAGCGCGATTTAGGCTTGACTTTTTACTACGCTCCTGCCAAAATGCGGGAACTATTTGCCAAATTGGTTAATGATGGTTTGAAAGGAACGGGCGATTATGGGATGATTGGCTTGGGCGCGTACAATGGACAAACGGCGAACAAAACAGAAAGTAATAATAAACCCCATTTCGTGGCGCGATTGACCTATCCTTTTGAGTTGGCAAACGGGCAAATCATGGAGGCAAGTATTCAAGGATATACTGGAAAATATAATCTGAATGCCGATTTGCGCAATGTAGGGGTCAAATTTCCTGCGGGTGCAGAGTTTTTGGATGAGCGTTTTGCAACCACTTTTGTTTTGTATCCGAAACCTTTTGGTATTTTTGTAGAATTTAACTCAGGCTCAGGCCCTCAATTCGATAAAGCGACGGATTCCGTTCAAGTCAAAAAATTGACAGGTGGCTATTTGACCACCACTTATCGGGCAGTGGTGGGCAACCAAGTCGTGATGCCCTACCTCCGTTATCAATGGTATCAGGGTGGTAAAAAACATGAAATCGATGCCCGCAGTTATGATGTGAAAGAGTGGGAATTGGGTGTAGAGTGGCAAATTTATAAAAATTTTGAGTTAACAGCCGCTTATACGATTTCAGAACGCCGTTTTGAAGACTTCAAAGTGCAAGAAAACTTGCAACGCGGTAATTTGATGCGCATTCAAGCACAATTGAATTTTTAAATTGGAATGTTTTAAAAAAAATAAACAACAACACCGTTTGGAAGGTTTCAAACCCTCCAAACGGTATACGATACTTTGCGTCGGATGGTTTTGGATACTATTGGAACGCAAAACCACTCAACGCAAAGTATAGAAGGATTTGGCATACATTCTTGCTTTAAATAAACAATTCTGCGGCAATCCCATCTGCTAAAAATTTGCCTGATGCAGTTAGTATATAGTAATTTTTATTTTTTATAATATTTTGATTATCAATAAATGTTTGAACGGTTTTTTCAAAAAAACAACGTTTTTCAACACCATATTTCAATTGAATGATTTCAATATCAATACCCCAAATCGTGCGTAAAGCAGTCATCACATATTCATTATATTGTTGATTTGGAGTTAGGATTTCTTTTTCAAAATCCAAATTTTCGATTTCAATCCCTTTCAAATACCGATGATTATTTGCCACATTCCATTGCCGACTCGCGCCGTCAAAAGAGTGCGCAGACGGTCCAATGCCCAAATACGAAACCCCTTTCCAATAATTTGCATTGTGTTTAGAATACCAACCGTCTTGCGCAAAATTGGAAATTTCATAATGGATATAACTTTTTTGCGCCATCTGCGCCATCAATTGTTCAAATTGAGTGGCGGCATGTTCATCACTCACAGATACTTTTTTTTGCAAGCGTATCTGTTTGTCTAACGGCGTTTTAGGTTCTACGGTGAGCGCGTAACAGGAAATATGTGGAATTTTATAATCAAAAATCGTATTTAAATTCGTCAACCATTGGGCATGCGAAGTGGTGGGCGTACCATAAATGAGGTCAACCGTCAAGTTTTGGAAACCAATTGTCAACGCATTTTCGAGGCAATGACGGGCTTCTTGCGCATTATGAGCGCGATTCATATATTTTAAATCATCATCTGCAAAAGATTGAATACCAATGCTTAATCGATTGATAGGCGTATCTCTTTTCAACATTTGAAGGTAGGCAACCGATAAATCATCTGGATTTGCCTCCAAAGTGATTTCCGCTGTTGTGGAAACATCATATGTTTTAAAAATAATTTCAAATAAAACGGTCAATTGTTTTGCCTCCAAAAGGGAAGGCGTGCCGCCGCCAATATAAATGGTATTGATTTTTTCATTTTTCAAATAGGCGCGTCTTAAAGACAATTCGCGTCCAATTGCTTCCATCATCACCGTTTGTTGCCGCAAGGAGGTGGAAAAATGAAAATTGCAATAATTACACGCTTGTTTGCAAAATGGAATATGTATATAAATGCCTGCCAATGCTTTATGATTTTAAAGATTCATTTAAAAAATTGGGTTTGTGAAATACATAGGACACATAGGTTTCATAGAACACATAGGCATAAGCATTTTTTTCGTTCAAGAAGCGAAAAAAGAAACACTTGCGTCTATGTGTCCTATGAAACCTATGTGTACGATGTGTTTTAAAAATGTAATAAATCCAATTTTAACTTTGGAAAAAAACAAATCTACTGTACTTTTGAGGAAAAATTGCAATCATTTCAAATAATTCTATTCAGATGTTTCAAAAAATCCTAATATCCATGAGTCTTGCCGCCTTTTTAGGCATCGGCTGCACCCCGAAAACGAGTAAAATCGAACAATCAGAAGACCAGGCTTATCAAATTTTTAAAGCCAAAGCCCATGATGGCAAGGCTTTTGGCGCGAAATTCGACCCTAAAAGTGCGATTCCGTATGATGCTTTGGTTTCCAAAATTGAAAAAGGCGATAAAACCGAAAATGTGACCGTCACAGGCAAGGTTGAAGCCGTTTGTAAAGCCAAAGGTTGTTGGATGAACATTCAATCGGAAACGGGGAAACCGTCGATGTTTGTAAAATTCCAAGATTATGCGTTTTTTATGCCAAAAGATCTTGCAGGTAAAAAAATCGTCATGACTGGAAAAGCATTTACCGAAACAACTCCTGTGGAACAATTGAAACATTTCGCGGAAGATGAAGGCAAATCGCCCACCGAAATCGCGAAAATTACGAAACCAAAGACCGAAATGAAATTTATGGCAACAGGCGTTGTCATTGTGGATTAACGAAGTAAGTAGTTCAATTGAAAGAACCGATCCAAAAGGTCGGCGAGGTTGCAACCTCGCCGACCTTGATTCGATACGAATACACTGATTATCAATCATTTACATTTTGGTCGCTTATTTCAAATCCACTACTTAGCTTTTGATTTTTTAAGCCCTATTTTTTAGACTCTTTTAACAAACGCATCATGAAGTATCGAGCAGCTAAAGCCTTCATTCTCAATGAGTTGAAAACCAAATTAACACCCAATTTATCGTATCATGGCGTACACCACACGTTAGACGTGTTGGCAACGACCCGCGCTTTGTGCGAAACGGAGAAGGTCGGACGGCGCGATAAATTGTTGTTGAAAACGGCTGCTTTATTCCATGATGTTGGATTTACGCGCAGTGTCCGCGAACATGAGCGACATGGTTGCGAGATAGCGCGTTCTTTTTTACCCCATTTTGGGTATGAAACAAATGATGTTGAATTGATTTGTGGGATGATTATGGCAACTAAAATACCACAATCGCCGCAAACGCGTTTAGAAGCCATTTTGTGTGATGCTGATTTGGATTATCTTGGCAGAAATGATTTTTATTCGATTGGTCAAACGCTGTTTGAAGAATTGAAATCATTGGGCATTCTTTCCACCGAACAGGCTTGGAATCGACTACAAGTTAATTTTTTAACGGCACACCGTTTCTGTACGCATACGAATCTCGCGTTACGAGAACCAGTTAAACAATTGTATTTAAATGAGTTACGTCATTTAATCGCTACTTATTAATACAAAAAGCCTTGAAATAATTAAGGAAATGTAGGGTGATAGGTGTACGGATTTCACGGATTTCACGGATTTTTACGGATTTTTACGGGATTTTTTGAATCTAAAATCCCGTAAAAATCCGTGAAATCCGTAAAAATCCGTGAAATCCGTGAAATCCGTACATCCATCACCCTACATTTCCTTAATTATTTCGGTTTTGATGCTCAAAATCATCTATCAACAATGACCCATATCGCTATTTTCGCTTCGGGCGCGGGCAGTAATGCGCGCCGTATTTTGGAACATTTTCAAAATCATCCATCGATTCGCGTCGCGCTTGTTGCGTCGAATCGCAAAGCGGCTTTTGTATTGGAAATTGCCGCTGAATATGGCGTTGAAACCTTCGTCATATCCAAAAACATGCTCACACAACCCGCCGAACACCCAGAATTGACTGAAAAATTAACCAAATTGGGTATTGACTATATCGTTTTGGCAGGTTTTTTGGTTTTGATGCCAAAGGAACTGGTGCATCTTTACAACGAACGCATTTTTAACATTCATCCCGCGCTCTTGCCCAAATTTGGTGGACAGGGCATGTATGGCAAAAACGTTCACGAAGCCGTCCATGCCGCAGTGCAGGCGGGGACGGAAACCGAATCTGGCATCACGATTCATTTAGTCAACGAATTTTACGATAAAGGCGCCCCTTTATTCCAAGCCAAAATCGCCTTACAACAGACGGATTCGCCCTCCGAAATCGCTCGAAAAGTCCTTACATTGGAGCATCATTACTACCCACAAATTATTGAAAATCAGATTTTAAAATATAATTTAAAAATATAATTTCATATTTCGCCCGACTCGAATCACTCCAAAAAACGCGCTGGTCGAAATGTTCTAAAACGGTAACTATTATGAGAACATCTTTTTCAATACTTGCTTTAAGCGTCCTTTGGTTTCTGCCTGCTACTCATTTTGCAAACGGCGCAGACCGCGAACAACCGCGTTTGACATGGAAAGAACATCGCCGTCAGGCAGAAAAATCGGTCGAAACGGGCAAACTTTTAGAAGCCGCTTTTCATTTTGAAGCCGCTTGGAAACAAAAGCGCACTCAAAAAGAGTTGGTCTATCAAGCAGGCATGTTGTATGCGCAAGTGCGGGATTATGCCAAAGCGGTACAACTTTTAGCATATGTCAAAGATGATGTAAAAGCCTTTCCATCAGCGCGTTATAAATATGCTTTATCTTTAAAGCAATCGGGTCAATACGATGATGCTTCTCGCGAATTGGTGATTGCCATCAATACGTACATGGGCAAAGACCGCAATGAAGTGGTTGAAAAATTGCAAAATGAGTTGTCTGGATGCAGTTTGGGGATTCAAATGGAGGCTGCCGCAACCGCCTTGGCAACCAACGAAAATGCAGGCAGACCGAAAGTGAAATTGGAACATTTGAATGAAAATATTAATTCGATTGGGTCAGATTTCGCACCTGTTTTGTTTGGAAATGACATTTTGTACTTCACTTCGGATCGAAAAGGCAGTTTGGGCATTCATCGGAGTCAACAAATGGTGGGCGAATGGCGGGCTTCGGATATGCCCAAATTCCCATTAGACCATAATCTGCCGTTTGGAAATGGGTGTTTTGCGCCCGATGCGAGTCGTTTTTACTATTCTCAACAAGAAACGGATAAAAAAGGGAATAAATTTTCAGCGATTTATGTCATCAAACGCGCTGGTTTGGGTTGGGCGCAACCGATGCGCTTGCGCAATTACATCAATGCGGATGGCGCAACGACAACACATCCTTTTGTGGTGCATCAAGACGGGGTGGAAACCTTGTATTTTTCGAGCAATCGGCGCAATGGACAAGGCGGGATGGATTTATGGAGCGCGACCCGCGAGATTAGTAGTCCTGATATTGACTTTACGGTGCCGCGCAATCTGGGCAAAACGGTCAATTCTTCCGCAGATGAAGTGACTCCTTTTTATGATTTGGAAACAGAAATGTTGTATTTTGCTTCTAATGGAAAACAAAGTATTGGTGGATTAGATATTTTCAAAACTAAAAATGTTGGTGGTAAAAATTGGAACGCACCTGAAAATGTAGGTTTGCCTTATAATTCGGCGGCGGATGATTATTATTTCATCCAAAATCGGGCAAAAACAGGTGGCTTTTTCACGTCGAATCGCCGTTTTGCAGGTGAAAAAGTAACAACAGTGGATGATGATATTTTTGGATTTTCCATTGAAAGCAGTCAACCCTTGCAAGTAAAAGGAACCATTACAACTAAAAGTGTTGGAAACCAATTTAATACAAGTTCAAATATTTCATTATATGAAAAACGAGGCAAAGATGATTTTCGACTTTTAACAGCTGAAATGTTTGGAAATGGCGTGTATCAATTGTTGATTATGCCCAATAAAACGTATCGCATGGAAGTGGAGCAAGAAAATTATAAAGTCGCCACCTATGATTTTAGTACGCAAGACACGTCGAAAATGGTTGTGAAAAATTTTGTTTTAGAACCAATCGGTGCATTAGCGTCGAAATCAGGCGAAAAAGTGGAAAAACCAATGGGACCCGCAGGCGATTCTGCCTTAGAAACGACTGAAAATGAAGGAAACATTATTAAAAAAGGCGTTTTGTATCGGGTGCAATTGGCTACGACTAAAAATTTGGATGCTTCGTATCGGCGGCGATTGGAACGCGTAGAATCTTACGGGCATTTCGACATCGAATGGGCGGCGAATGAGGAGAAAAAATTGATGATAGGTGAGTTTGAAAGCCTTGCCAAAGCCAACCAAGCGTGTAAAGTGATTCAAACGAAAAGTTTTAAAACGGCGTTTGTCGTGAAATATGAAAATGGAAAACGGGTTGGTAAATAAAAACCACCGCATCCGTTTTCAATTAAAACGTAAATATCAAGCACAAAAATAATATATATTTGGCTATTGAATAACTCTTTTAGGACTTTACGTAAGTGTACGTAAAGTCCTATCAAAATAGGGGACTTTACGTAAGTGTGCGTAAAGTCCCTCATTTATTTCGGACTTTGCGTACACTTACGTAAAGTCCCCCGTTTTGATGGGACTTTGCGTACACTTTACGTACACTTACGTAAAGTCCTATCATTTATTTCTGCTTTTTTACAACTTTTTAACGCTTTTTGGCATTCTTACAGACAATTAAAGTACAATACCATGCCCGAAGAGAAAAAAAAAGAACCTTTCGTCAATCCGATTGACCCCGATAAAATTGCTGAAAATGCTGCTTTTCTGCCTTATGCTACCAGTGTGGGTGGTGCGGTGATTCGACCCGAAGATAAAGGGCGTATCAAGGGCAATTCCATGATGGCGATGTATGAACAAACCGACCGTCAAATGGGGCAACTCAAAGACCAAATGGAAACGCTCGTGCGGCAAGCACAAGTGTTGCAACGTCGAAAAGAGATTTCGGAACAAATTTATCAAGCAACGATGAATTTTAGACCTGTTATAGGTCATATTTATCATTTGTATCAGCGTAAAAACGAAGGGAATCCACTGATTTCATTGGTCAGCCCCGAAGAATGGGGCTTGAAACCGCCTTACGATTATATCGCCACAGTGCAATTGTTGTATGACCACACTTGGGAAATTTTGAGTCAAGCGGAATAAAGACAGCATGGTAGTCGGGCAATTTATTTCCCGATAGCTAACACGGTTTGGAGGGTTGAGCCTTCAAATCGTTTTTTTTTGTTAAAAATTTGTGAAAATACATCTACACTTATACATATGTAGATGTGTATCATAATAGTTTTGTAAATTTGTGCCGTCAAATGCAACTTTTTTTTCAATCCAGCAAGATTGGTTCAATATTTGGCAGAAAGTAGCAACCAAAACAATACCTCAAAAATATATATATTTAAAAAAAATACTATTTAAGCAATGCAATTTCAAATTCTTACGCCCGAAACACCTCAAAAAATGAGTCGTTGGGAACTGATTAAATGGTTGTTTCGAGGTATGGCAGGTATATTCGCAGCACTTGTGATTCGGACGGCGGTAGTCCTTTGGTTTCCTGATGCTCGCTTGAATCCAAACCCTGCACCACCTCCGATAGAGGCGCGACAAACACAGTCGCCTGCGGAACCGATTAGTCATCAACTCACAAAAAAACGCAAAAGGTTCTAAATTGGCAAAAAGTTTGGTAGTCGGGACATTTATTTCCCACGATTCGCAGGAAATAAATGTCCCGATTACCAAGCTTTTTCAAAACCGTTGTCGCATCACTTCATACAAGATAATGCCTGTCGCCACCGACACATTAAAAGAATCCGTTGTTCCAATTTGCGGTATGCGAAACGCTTCATCTGCCCGTTTCAACCAAGCAGGATTCACGCCGTCTCCTTCTGAACCAATTAAAATCGCGGTCGGCAAGGTAAAATCGCTTTCAAAAATCATTTTTCCCGATTTTAGATGACTTGCAAACACGCGAACGCCCATTTCGCCGAGATAATCCAACACATGACTCAAACTTTTTTCCCGACAAATCGGTATCCGACTGAACGCGCCTGCGGCTGCTTTTATCGCCTCTGCATTGATGACTGCCGTACCTTTCTGTGGCACGACGACGGCATCCACACCCGCCACTTCCGCACTGCGCACAATCGCGCCGAGATTGCGCACATCCGTCACGCCGTCCAACAACAACAATAAAGGGACTTTACCCGTGACCATTATCTGTGGCAACACGGCTTCAATCGTCGTGTATTCAATCGCCGCAGTCATACCGATGATGCCTTGATGATTGCCATTGACCAATTTATTCAACTTTTCCTTCGGCACGACGCTTAAAACCACCTCGTGTTCGCGGCAAAGGCGGCGGATTTCAATTTCGGCTTCGCCTGTCATGCCTTGTTGTATCATGACTTTTTCCATGCGTTTGCCTGCCCGCAGCGCGTCTGCAACAGGGTGACGACCATAGATTAACATATTATTATCGTCCAATATCTATTTTTTTAAATTTTTCAAAAATCCTAAATCACCTGCATAAAACCCTAAAAAATAAGCACTTATCAATGTTCGGCTCTTGCTGCAACCGGTAGTGGCGAATCATCCTGTTCCTCTTCGGGGAAGGATAAACCCATCGACGATAATGCTTTTTCAGAAGCCGTTTGTTCGGCTGCTTTTTTATTGAAATCGTCTGCTACAGCTACTTTTACGCCATCAACCAAAACGGCCACTTTAAAACGGTCTCTTTTTTCAAATTTGTACTTCGCAATCACTTTGTACGCTACGGTTTTGCCATTTTTTTGACTCCATTCCAATAATTGACTTTTGAAATTATCATCATACGTTTCCAATTCGTGAATGTCCAAATACCGTCGTAATACTTTCCGAATGACGAATTTTTTCGTCCGTTCATAGCCCAATTCCAAATAAACCGCGCCCACTAATGCTTCTACGGCATTGCCCAACATCGACCGACTCAATCGCGCACTATTGTATTCTTGGAGGATGATGTCCAAACCCATCTCATCCCCAATCCGATTCAACGAATTGCGTTTCACCATTTTAGAACGCATTTTAGTCAAAAAACCTTCATCACTATTTGGATATTTGTTGAAAAGGTATTCCGCCACAATCGTCCCTAAGACGGCATCGCCCAGATATTCCAAGCGTTCATTATTTTGAGTAGCCCCGTTTGCCTTTTCAGGATTGGTGGATTTATGGTAAAAAGCGAGTTTATAAAGCCCTAAATCTTTCGGCACAAAGCCAAGTATGGGGCGCAAACGTCTTGCAATCTCTCGGTCTTTTGAGAAATTGTAATTGTAAATTTTTCTAAGGAAGCCCAACATCGCACTAATTATCTAATCAAGATGATGTAATAATGCTGTAATAACAAGTCACAAAAGGGCAGGCAAGGTTATTTAAATTATTGGAAATCAATCATTTAATAAAAATATAAAAAAGTGGGGTTGCATTTTTCAAGCATCGAAATAAAGATGCGATGTTTGAAAAATGATTGGGCTATACCGCAATTAGGACACTTTGATTTATTTTATTCAAATTATTTTTTTTTAATTTTTTAAATAAACTGGTAGCACTTTTGATATTGTAATTAACAACAAATTGTTTTAATAATCATTATAGTATTTGTCAATTGTTTTATACAAAAAATTTTAAAAATAGTTTTAAATTATAATAAGTGGTTCAATTGAAAGAATCTATCCAAAAGATTTATCCAAAAGGTCGGTGAGGTTGCAACCCTATCCATTACCCACAGAATCAAAAAAGGTGCGTAGCACTGCAACCTTTGTAGAAAAATGGAATTGGAACCCGCGTTTGAGGTGCGTAGCACCGTAACATTCACATCGTTT
>JBDLWG010000100.1:0-2970 GCA_039804385.1 Bacteroidota bacterium | reverse complement strand
TCAAATTTTTCAACCTATCTTTTGCCCAATCGCCAATCGGAACACGTACTTCATCTTGGTACATATTAAAATCTTTTGCTTTATTGAATTGCAAAAGCCTTTCCCAACTGTCTCGAAAACGGTTTGGCCACTTTCCGGGAAAACTATTTTTTTTATGCCAAATAAATTCTTCCGTCCAAAGCCAACCTTGTTTCCGCATGGCAATAATCATCTCCATGACATACGTATGACGTTCGCCGTTCGACACTTTTTCTTTGATATTCAAAACAAATGTGCCTTTTGGGTTCAAAACCCGCAATAATTCACTGGAAATGGGCAAAAACCATTCAACATATTTGTCAGCAGAGATACCACCATAAGTTGTTTTTCTCTGGTCGGCATAAGGTGGCGAAGTGAATATTAAATCAATGGAATTATCTTCCAAATTTTTTAACACATCAGCGCAATCACCCAAAATAATATTTTGCGAAATTTCTTTCATATTGTTTCTAAATCAAACTGAATTTCTTTAACCCAAATCAATTCCTGTATAACGGATTCGTCTTCGATTGAAAAATGGGTATCCATGCTTTCCCAAAAATCGTTGACTGTCCAATGAAGACCCAAGTTTTCATTTAAAAAACGTTCGGTATCGTCGTCATACGGTTGTCGCAAAGTTACAACTATTTTTGAATTGCAGCTTTCTCATTAGCTGCGCGTACCTGATTATAACAAAATGTTTCAAAAAAAGCGGTGTTGATTTTGATTTTGTAAAGATAATTTTTCATAATAGTTTGATTTTTAATGATTTGTAATTTTATGGGTTGGGAATATTTCCGAAACTTAAAAAAGTTCGCAAACGGACTCAAAGTGTTGCCCCAAAAATACCCCTTTTTTGTAAAAACATGCTATTTTTGCAAAAAATATCAATACAAGTCACAACAAAATAGTTACCTTCGATATGGATGGACATTCCTTTATTCAAGCAGGAACATTAACAGAGTTATTAACGCATTCAAAGGATTTATGCCTGTTGCAAGGAGATGCCGTTTCTGTTTTAAAAACATTTCCAGCTAATTGCATTGATTGTGTTATCACCTCACCGCCTTATTGGAAACAGCGTGAATATGAGGTCGATACGGCGCAATCTGCTTTTGAAATCGGAAATGAAGATAAACCCATGCAGTATGTTGAAAAATTGGTCTTGGTTTTTAACGAAATTAAGCGTGTTTTGAAACCAACAGGTTCTTTATGGCTCAACATTGGCGATAAATATCATCATAAAAATTTGATGGGCATGCCTTGGCGCGTTGCGTTAGCGATGCAGGATGAAGGTTGGATTTTGCGCAATGACATTGTTTGGGATCAAATGAAAGGGACGCAAAGCCCCAAAGATAGACTTCGAGATGTATATGAACACATTTTTCACTTTGTGAAAAGTGCTAAATACTACTATGATAGTGACAGTATTCGCATCAAGCCCGAAAAATTGCCTTCGATTAATGGACAAGCGGTTACTTCTGCGACAGGTGTGAGTGGCGTAAAATATCGAAAACAGATTGCCGAAAGTACCGTTTTGAATGATTTAGAACGTCAAAATGCGCTTGCGGCATTGGATGATACCATTTTGCGGATTCGGAAAGGCGAATTGGTTGATTTTAGAATGACGATTCGCGGCGCACAACGTACTTATCATGGTGAAAACGGGAATATTAGTGGTCGAGCAAAGGAATTACAGGATAAAGGTTTTTTTGTTATGACGAGTTCAGCAAAAGGGTATATTCCGTCCGATATTTGGCGCATTGTTCCAGAAGACAAGTGGCGCAAAGACACGCATTGCGCCGTTTTTCCAGAAGAATTGTTATGGAATCCTATTAATGCTACTTGCCCTGCGAATGGGATTGTTTTAGACCCCTTTGTTGGAACGGGCAGTACGGCTGCGGCTGCTTTGCGCTTAGACAAACGAGCCATTGGCATTGATTTAAGCACGCTCTACTTGGAAACCGCGCAACGGCGCGTTGATGATTTGATGGTGAAAATGAATGGTATTGTTTCAACGCGTCAATTGCCTTATCCGAATGCTCTGTAAATGGATAGCCAAAGATTTCGGTTGGGTATTTATTGATGATTGGTTCTTTCATCCTACAAAGATAGAACTTAAATTTTATATTTTGATGTTTCCAATTGTAATTTTTTACAAAAAAAAGGACAATTTCTTGCGAAAAATTTATTATTTTTGCAAAAAAAAGACAGATGGCAAGAGACATGTTTCACAAGGCTGCGAAAGAAGCTTTAGAAAAAGCTGGGTGGACAATCACACATGACCCCTATTATTTGACTTTGCAAAAGGATGTAGCTCAATACGAGATAGATTTAGGGGCTGAACGTTTGCTTGCAGCTGAAAAAGGTACTGAAAAAATAGTAGTAGAGGTGAAAAGTTTGATGAAAACATCCCTTTTACATGAATTTCATAGTGTTTTAGGACAATATTTAGTTTATCAATATGGGTTGCAAAAAATGGAAAAGGATAGAAAACTTTATTTAGCAATCCCCAGTTTTGGTCAAAAAAAACTAAACAATATTCCACCTTTATTAGATATGATAAAGGATTTTAATGTAAAAATCATTTGCTTTGACAGCGAAACTAAAACAATTGTATCATGGGACGAATCGTAAAATACGCCTCTATCATTAAAGAGTTGATTAAAAAATATGAACGAACCAATGGGACCTTGGAAACCCATTTGATTGTCGATACGCAACATCATCATTATCAAGTCTTGCGCATGGGTTGGACTGATAAAGACACCTTTTTATTACGTATCATTTTATATGTCCAAATTAAAGCAGATGGTAAAATTTGGATTTTGGCAAATTGGACCGAAGATGAAATAGAACAATTATTAATGGATAAAGGCGTAAAAAAAACAGATATTGTATTAGGTTTATTACCAGAATATGTGCGCAGTCATACAGGTTTTGCGGCGGCTT
>JBDLWG010000099.1:0-7012 GCA_039804385.1 Bacteroidota bacterium | reverse complement strand
TAATCCCGAGCCAAGCTCTCCAAGAAATTGGAAAGAAGGTGTAGAGACTTTATGGCGAACACCCTACCTTCTGTCAAAAGAAGCGGGTGAAGAGAAAGTCCAGACTACAAATTCCATTTCGATGGAAGCGGTGAAAACCGTAGTGAGTAAGCATAACCCAAAGGTCACAGGTTCGAGTCCTGTCCTTGCTACTAAATGATGTCGTAACTAATTGTTTATCAATGAGTTACGACATTTCTGTTTTAGAACAGAATGCTTTTTGAAAATTGGGGTTCTTAAAACTCAAAATAGCTATGCCTACAAAATACGTCCATTTTGCCAATGGACGTATTTTGTATATTTAAACCTTTTTGAATAAAGTTATTTTTCACGAATCCTTGTATCTTTGACCTTTTGTTAATTTTACTAAACAAAGTTTCAATGATACTTGATAACGAAAAACGAACCGTCCAAGAATGGCTCTCCAAACATACTAAAGAAGGTGCTTTGAACGTCGTTACTGGTTATTTTACGGTAGGTGCGTTGGCGTATTTGTCCAAGCTGTTCAATGAAAAAATCAAAGCATTTCATTTTATTTTAGGTGATATTGTCAGTTTTGACTCCCAACAGGATAGAACTTTAAACCTGCTCAATGAAAATATTTCATTAGAAGGGGCATTGCAAATCAATCAGTTAGCGCAACAAGCTGTAACTTTTTTACAGTTAGATAAGGTTCGGCTTAAAACCCTTGAACCCAATTTTTGTCATGCCAAAGTGTACCTTTTCAAGTCGGCGCACGACGAAGATGATCATTTTTTTATTCAAGGCAGTTCCAATCTTACAGAAGCGGGTATCGGTTTGAAAAAAACGGCGAATGTTGAACTTAATATGGCGGAACGGGGTTATAATCCGAATTTCACGGATTTGTCAATATGGTTTGATGAACTTTGGCGCAAACCTCAAGCACATTCCGAAAAAACGATTTTCGATAAGCAGGGCAAAAAGCGTAAAGTGGATTTCAAAAAATACCTCATCGAAGTAATTCAACGCATTTTCAAACCGTACACGCCTGAAGTCATTTATTTCAAAATGCTTTTTGAACTTTTTGGCGATACGCTTATCGCTGAAAAGGAGAATCCTGATTGGACGCGACAATTGGGGCGTTTAGAAAACACGGTTATTTTTCAAGCGTTGTATGATTTCCAACAAAAAGGCGTATTGAGTTTGATTCAAATGTTGCAAAAATACAATGGGGCGATTTTAGCAGATGCGGTTGGTTTGGGGAAAACGTGGTCGGCTTTAGCGGTCATGAAGTTTTTTCAGATGCAGGGACGTGAAATTATCTTGTTATGCCCGAAAAAATTGCAGAATAATTGGCAACAATTCCTTAAAAATCAAAATTCTAAGTTTGAAAACGATGGTTTTGAATATTTTATTCGTTTCCACACCGATTTGCAACCCGAACGGTTCGAAAAATATGACGACCGCGCCGATAAATTATTTATAAATGATAAACCTAAATTACTGGTTATTGATGAAAGCCATCATTTGCGCAATGACAAATCAGCACGTTACCAGTTTTTGATGGACAAGGTTCTTGCTCGGAATGAAGATATTAAAGTACTATTGCTTTCGGCAACACCTATTAATAACAGTTTAAAAGACATTCGTAATCAATTTAAAATCATCGCTAAAGGAGAAAAAGATGCTTTTGAGGAAACTTTGGGCGTGAAAAACATAGATTACACGTTTAAAATGGCTGAAAAAGAGTTTAACGATTGGAGCCAAAACGATGAACTTAAAATTTCGGATTTCGTCAAAGCTTTGCCTGCTCAATTTTTTCGCTTAACTGACGCGTTAACCGTGGCGCGTACGCGTATGATGATTGAAGGGCATCAAAATGGGTTGGTTTTTCCGACCAAAACGCAACCCAAAAATATATTTGTCACGCCCAAAGAATTGGGTGATTTTGAAACGTTTGAAGAACTTTTTAGTGAATTTCCGCCTACTTTGTCTGCTTATCAACCTTCTTTTTATGTGGACGACAATCAAAATGAAAAATCAATCCTCGAAGATGAAAAACAACGCGATTTTTTCCTTGTGAAAATGATGTATATGTTGATGGTCAAGCGATTAGAAAGTTCTTGGTGGGCTTTTCGTTCGACGATTGGTAAGATATTAGACCATCATCAAGCGGTTTTGCAGCTGATTAAAAATTATGAAACGGCTCAAAAAAAGGAATCACAACCCGATGTATCCTTTGACCTTTTTGAGGATGATGATGAATTAATGAATGAATTAAGCGATTTTTCGATTGGAAAAAGTGCCAATCGAAAGGTTCGCATTGCGGATATTGACCATGCACAAAAGTTAAAATCGTATAAAAAAGACCTCAAAGCGGATATCAAATGCCTCGAACATCTTAAAGCGAATATCGATAAATTCGCCACAGGCATTCAAAAAGAAACCAGTTTGCGGAGTAAAGATATTAAGTTACAAGCGTTGATTCAGCAGATTCAAGCCAAACGCGCTGCCAACGAAAATAATCAGAATCAAAAGGTTATCATTTTCACGGTCTATAAAGATACGGCGGAATATTTGTTTGAACAGTTAAAAAAACGAGGCTTTGAAAAAATCGCTATGGTTAGCGGCTCGTATTCGATGACGGATGATTCGGATGAAAAATTCAAAAAATTTGAACCCATTTTACAACGTTTCGCACCTTTTACGAAATTGTTTAAAGAGAAAGAGTGGTCCAAATTCACCGTCGCAAAAGAGATGCCTATTGCACAACAATATGCAGAGTGGCGGAATTGGGTCAAAACCCAAGATTCAATCGTTCAAAAAGCCTTGAACGCGCCCATTGATATTTTGATTTCGACTGATGCATTAAGCGAAGGTCAAAATTTACAAGATTGTGATATGGTGATTAATTACGATATTCATTGGAATCCCGTGCGCGTCATTCAACGTTTTGGGCGGATTGACCGTCTTGGCTCGCCGAATGAAAAGATTTTTGGGATTAATTTCTGGCCCACAAACAGTATTAATGAGTATTTGAATTTGCAACGACGCATCGAAAAACGGATGACTGCCATGAAATTAGCAGGTTCCGAAGTGCCTCAACGTTTTTCAAGTACTTTTGCCGCGATGAATGAAGGCGATTTGCTCGAAACCATGCAACAAAAACGCATGATGGAACAAATGGAAATCACTTGGGAAGATATTGAAACGGGTGAAGAACAATTTGGTTTTAATGATTTGTCGTTAGAGCAATTTCGACAAGATTTGTTAGCCGAATTGAAAAAACAACATGATTTTTATCGGAATATGCCATTAGGGGTTTATTCGGGCTTTGTGCGGACTTCCGACGGTTTGCCGAAATCGGGTGTGATTGCATTAATGGGTTATCCCGCTAAAAAAACGGGTCGAGATGACAGTCGTTATGAAAAATATGAATTGGTTTACACCGACTGGGCGGGCGATTCGGTTTTGGTGAATCAGAAAGAGATTTTAGCAGTCTTGTCGGAAGCCATTCAACAAAAACCTGCTCGACAGTTGCCCGACGGGGTAGATATGGGTGTGCCTGAAGCAATTGAACCGTTATCACAGGCATTACGGCGGTGGGTGCAGAAGCAAGGCGTTGAAAAAACCGTTGAAGCGGATGGTTCGGTGAAGTTGACAATGGGTAATTCTGCTAAAGAGCTGATTAAAAAATTGAAACAAGGCGATAAATCGGCTATCGAAGCGTTGAAACAAGGCGAAAAAATTGAAAATAAATATCAGCCACATCATTTTGATTTGTTGGTTTGGCTGGTGGTTCATTAATTTGACACGTAGAGTAGAGATAAGGCATTGCCTTATCTCTACTCTACGTGTTATAAAAAAAAAATATTAAATGTTACAATATTTCCAAGCAACTCATCTCAGTAAAGCGGTTGCGCAACTTTTTGAAAACTTACAAGTGCCTTTAAATCTTGTCAGTGACGTGCCCACAACCGTTGCCGATATTTTAGAAACGCATCATAAAACAGCGTTTAACGATTATACCCGTGATGCGTATTTTGTCGGCGCGGTGAATGATGATGCTTTTGAAGGCATTCAGCATAATCCATTGAAATTGAATCAATTACGCGGGCGTAAATATGATTTTATTTTAATTTTTGCGATTGAAATCCTTCGTTTAGACGACCATAATCAACCGATTTTACCGACGCGCAGTCAATTATTTGATTTGGCGCGGGCGTTCAATCGAGCGTTTCCAGACCAACCTGTGGTTTTAATCTTGCGTTATTGCGAGACTTTTATTTCGATAGCGGTTTGTGAACGCTTGCCTTACGTGCGCTCGGATAAGCAAGGCGACAAAATGGGTAAAATGTCGCTTTTACGCGATGTCCATGTGGTGAATCCTCATGCAGGACATTTGCGGATTTTAAAAGAGTTGATGATCCCGCGAACGGGCAAAAATGCCGTCCATTCGTTTGAAGCGTTATATCAATATTGGTTAGAAAAGTTGAATGTGTCCGTTTTAAACAAACAGTTTTATGACGAATTGTCCAATTGGTATTTTTGGGCGATTCAACACGTTCAGTTTCCGAATGAGCCGACCGATTTGGAACAACTTAAAACGCATCGCGCCAATAATGTCATTCGATTGATTACGCGTTTGATTTTCACTTGGTTTTTGAAGGAAAAAAAATTGATTTCGGAAGATATTTTTGATTTAGATGCGTTACAAACTAAAATTCGTTTCAATTCATTGACTCCCGATGAAGCAACGGATTCGATTTATTATCAAGCGGTGTTACAAAATCTCTTTTTTGCGACGCTCAATCAGGAAATGACGGAACGCCGTTTTCGGGATGAGGCGCATTTTCAAGGCAAAAACCATGATTTTAATATCAAAAATGTGTATCGGTACGCTGCTTTTTTCAAAAATCAGCAAGATGCGATGGCTTTATTCAAAGACATTCCGTTTTTGAATGGTGGTTTATTTGAATGTTTGGATGATGACCGTTTCGGTGCGGCAGGGGTTGTAGATGGTTTTTCCGATAATCCAAAACGACAAGCCAAAGTGCCTACGTTTTTATTTTTTCAAAAAACGCCGCTTGACGTGACCGAATTGAATGAGGAATATGGCACGAAAGGCAAAAAGTATAAAGTTCGAGGCATTATTTCCATTTTAAAGGATTACAAATTCACGATTGCGGAAAATACGCCGCTTGAACAGGAAATTGCCCTGGATCCTGAACTTTTAGGGCGCATTTTTGAAAATTTATTGGCTTCCTACAATCCTGAAACCAAATCTTCGGCGCGAAAACAAACGGGTTCGTTTTATACGCCGCGTGAAATTGTCAATTATATGGTGGATGAATCGCTCATCGCTTATTTGGAAAATAAGTTAAAATTAGCGGATGACCCCCATTTAAGAAACCTTTTTGACGAAACGACCGAACATTCATTCGATGAAATGACGGTTTTGCGCTTGATTGCAGCATTGGATAATTGCAAAATGTTGGATCCTGCGTGTGGTTCGGGCGCGTTTCCGATGGGGATTTTGCATCGCATGGTGCATTTGCTGCACAAACTCGACCCGCATAATGAGCGTTGGAAAGAACGGCAATTGGAAAAAGCAGAATATATTGAGGACGCGACGGCGAGAGAAGACGCAATGAATGCGATTGAAAAAGCATTTGATCATAATGAATTGGATTATGGGCGAAAATTATATTTGATTGAAAATTGTATCTATGGTGTTGATATTCAACCGATTGCGGTGCAGATTTCTAAATTAAGATTTTTTATTTCCTTGTTGTGCGACCAGAAAGTGAATGATACCGAAGCCAATCGCGGCGTTTTGGCGTTGCCTAATTTGGAAACGAAATTTGTCGCAGCCAATACATTGATTGGTTTGGAAGGCGCGAATTTGGCAAAAATGGCGGTGGAAGATTTGATGACGCAACGTGCAAAATTGCGCCGCCGCATTTTCAACGCAAAACGTTATGCCGATAAAAAGCGTTACCGCGAACAAGATGAAAAAATTCGGGCGCAAATTAAAATCAAATTGGACGCACTTGACATGGGCGGACCAACGGAGCAGCTTGTCAATTGGAATCCGTTTGACCAAAATGCTTCTGCACCGTTTTTTGATGCGGAGTGGATGTTTAATTTGAGTGGATTTGATATTGTTATTGGAAATCCGCCTTATGTAGAACATAAAAAATTGAAAGAATTTAGTGTTACATTTAAAAAGCAATTTTCTACTTATGCGGGTACAGCTGATTTGTACGTGTATTTTTATGAACATGGATTGAGAAATTTGAATGAAAAGGGCAATTTATGTTTTATCACTTCTAATAAATTTATCAAAACGGAATATGGTAAAAATATTAGAGCTTACTTTGCTAAAAATAAGATTCGACAAATTATTGATTTTACGAATATCCATGTTTTCGATGCATTAGTTGCGAGTTGCATTTTAATCGTTGAGAAAAGCTTGCCCAATAAACAACCTATTTTATGGGTCAATACCAATGATGATATGGCAAAAATAGGTCTGACGGCATTTGTTCAAAAAAATCAAATTTTGATTGAGCAGGAAAAATTAAAACCTGAATTATGGCTTTTGGAAAATGATTCAAAAGCGGCTTTAAAGTTATGGATTGAAACGAATAGTCAAACGATTGAAAATACAAAAAGTATCGCGGTGTATCGCGGTGTGACGACAGGGTATAATCCCGCTTTCATCATTGATGAGGACACTCGAAAGGCTTTAATTAAGGGCGATGCCAAAAACGATGAAATTATTAAGCCACTTTTGCAAGGGCGTAATATTAGAAAATGGGTATTTTTGAATTCAGAATATTATTTATTGCAAACTGATTTTGATTTAGATGTTCCTAAAGTGTATCCTATGATTTATAATCATTTGAAAAACAACTTTGAATCTGAATTAATTATTCGTTCCGATAAAGGTAAAAATTGGTGGAATTTAAGAAGTTGCAAATATTATTCGGAATTTGAAAAAGAAAAA
>JBDLWG010000098.1:0-5270 GCA_039804385.1 Bacteroidota bacterium | reverse complement strand
GGATGTTACGATGGGAAAACTGCAAATTATTGCAAACGTGTTAGAATTAGAGGTGCGACAAATTTTGGAATTCGATGAAAATACCATTTTAAATTTTCCGCATAGCACTAATCAACAAGCTGTTGTAACATATATAGAAAGACCCAATGATGACATTGTTAAGTTATTGGTAGGCGAATTAAAATCTCAAATAGCGCATCTCCAAAATGAAGTTCAACATTTGCGTGCTGAAAATCTCAAATTGGTGGAAATCATTGCTCAAAAATGAATAAAATTCTAAAATATTGATTATCAACCGTTTGGAGGGTTTCAAACCCTCCAAACGGTGTTGTTAACATTCACCACTTATTCTTTTGTTTATGATTCAAACCATTCATCGCGCCAAAATAATCGCCGAAAGCGCGGGCGCGTAATAACGAGTTCCTTTAAAATCGTGAATGCCTTTTTCCATAATGCGTTCTCCATCTAAAATGACTTTCCATTTGCCTTCGGGCAAAGTGATGGGAGCCGACTGCTGAGTTGCATTATAAATAACAATCATTTCTTTCCATTTATCGCCCGCTTTCGCGCCATTCAGCGTGTAAGCAACAATCCCCGCCTCTGTTTTCAAAAACTGCAAATTTTCTCGAATGGCTGTTGCAGTCGGCATCCGAAACGCAGGATGATTGCGACGCAAAGCGATTAATTTTTTAAAATAATCAATCGAAATTTTATTTTTAGCAGCCCGTTCCCAATCCAAATAATTGATGTCATCTGGCGATTTATACGAATTTTCTTCGCCTTGCTTCGTCCGCAAAAATTCAGCACCAGCATGTAAAAACGAAATGCCTTGGGAAGTTAACACAATCGTATTCGCCAAACGGTGCATTTTTTGTCGAGTTGCTTCGGAATCATTTGGGTTAGAAATCGCCAATTTATCCCAAAGCGTATGATTATCATGGCATTCGACGTAATTGATGCAATGATGCGGTTCTGCTGCCCAATTTTCTTTGGTGTAAACCACTTTTGACACATCTACATTCGGATGCGGAACGCCTGCAACCACTCCAAATTGAATAGAGGTTTCCATACCCGCCTTGCCTGAGACAAAACCTTTATCCAATCGTTCAAAAACAGAACCTTTCAAACCATCGCGCATATCATCACTGAATACGCCGATTTTCTCCAATCGATGGGCATATTTTTTCAAAGAACGCCGATTTTCCGCCAAAGGCGAATCGCCCGCCGTCCAACCTTCGCCGTATAACAAAATATCGGGTTTGATTTTATGGAGGGCTTCTGAAATCATATTCATGGTTTCTATATCATGAATCCCCATCAAATCAAATCGGAATCCATCAATATGATAATTTTCAACCCAGTGTATTAAGCTCTCTAACATGAATTTACGCATCATCGGGCGTTCTGAAGCCGTTTCATTGCCACAACCCGAAGCATTAGAAAATTGCCCCTTTTCCGAAACACGATGGTAATAATTCGGAACGAATTGATGAAAATAAGACTCCGCACCAAACATTGTATGGTTATAAACCACATCCATCACGACCCGCAATCCTTTCTTATGAAAACTTTGAATCATCTGTCGCAATTCGGTGACGCGCACTGCGCCATCATGCGGATTCGTTGCATAATTGCCTTCAGGCGCGTTATAATTCAACGGGTCATAACCCCAATTATACGATTTTGGGTCAAAAGGAGCGATTTCATCTACGGTAAAATAATCATACATGGGCAAAATTTGCACATGCGTCACCCCCAAATCGGCGATATAATCCAAGCCCGTTTTGAAACCAGACGGCGTTTTCGTCTTTTTTTCAGTCAAACCGATGAATTTGCCTTTGTTTTTCACGCCTGACGCAGGATGAATCGTTGCATCGCGCACATGCAATTCATAAATGATGGCATCTGTTTTTTGTTTGAAAACAGGTGACTGGTCATCTGCCCATTTTTTGGGCGCAGCTTGTTGAAAATCAATGATTTGCGCGCGCCTTCCATTCGCGCCGACTGCCTTTGCATAGAGGTCAGGCACTTCTTTCAAGGTCGCGCTATCCGTTTTGACTTGGTACGTATAATATTGACCAACGCGATTGCCTTCCGCCCGAAACGTCCAAGTGCCTTTTTCGGCACCCTGCATTTCGACCGTTTCGATTAAATCCATATCGCGCTCTTTGGGCAAATCGGTTTTGTAAAAACGCAATTGAACCGACTTGGCAACAGGCGACCAAACCCGAAAAAAGGTGGATTGCGCCGTATAAGTGCAGCCTAAATCCGCGCCGTCATAAACAGGATAGGAATCAATAGGGTTTTGAGCCATGAGATTGGCTGTTAAAAGGATGAACAATAAGGTTATTTTTTTCATATGAAAGTTAATCAATTAGAGCAAGAATATTGCAAATCTAAATGGATTTACAATATTTTGCTTCTTTTAGATGAATTATTTATTGAGCTCATCCGTCTTTTGGGTGGAAAGAACGGGATTAGAGTTCAAATATAAAAAAAACAAATTTATGAAAAAATAACGGGATGCACGTTTCAAACTTGCGTCCAGTTGGATTCGATATTCTTTTTAATTTTCCACCTAAAAATTGGTAAACGAAACGTGCGTCCCGTTTCAAACGGGACGCACGTTGTGATCGAATTTAGTTTCAACTCCTTTAGAAAAGGTAAGTAGTTAGAGTTAAAGAATCGACAAAAAAGAATGCTGACTAAAAGGTTGGTTTTTAAGCTATTAGAACGTTTGGAGGGTTTCAAACCCTCCAAACGTTGTTGTCGATTATATAACATTAACCACTTATACTTGATACTACAGAAGCATGGATTGTTTTTATTATAAAGAAATTGTTTTATCTGTAATAAAGGGGACTTACGTAAGACTTACGTAAGACTTACGTAAAGTCCCCCATTTTAGGGGGACTTACGTAAAGTCCCCTTTATTGCGTCACCGTACTATACGCCTCTATCGGCGGACACGTACAAACCAAATTTCTATCGCCTGCTGCATTATTGACGCGCCCTACACTCGCCCAAAACTTGTAGCCCTGCCGCAAATAGGGCAATGGATACGCCGCTTTCGACCGACTGTATGGATATTTCCACTCATCTGCGGTCACGATATCGCAAGGATGCGGCGCATTGGACAACACATTATCATGCAATGGATATTTTCCTTCCGCAACTTCA
Organism: Bacteroidota bacterium; assembly: GCA_039804385.1. Taxonomy (GTDB): domain Bacteria; phylum Bacteroidota; class Bacteroidia; order Chitinophagales; family Saprospiraceae; genus JAAFJT01. Next base: position 2,090 of record JBDLWG010000098.1, on the reverse strand, counting down.
TCGATTTCTTGTCGAATCGACAACATCGCATCACAAAAACGGTCTAATTCAGCTTTGGATTCACTTTCGGTGGGTTCAATCATAATCGTTCCCGCCACTGGAAAACTCAACGTCGGCGCGTGAAAACCATAATCGGGCAATCGTTTTGCCACATCTTCCGCAGAAACAACGGCTTTAAACGGACGTAAATCCAGAATTAATTCATGGGCAGCCCGCCCATTTTCACCCGAAAACAAGATAGAATACGCGCCTTCTAAACGCGCTTTGATATAATTGGCATTTAAAATAGCATATTTTGTTGCATTCGTAACGCCTTGACTTCCAAGCATTCGGATATAACCATACGAAATTAACAAGATACTCGCGCTGCCATACGGTGCGGCTGAAATCGCTTTGATGGCATTGCGCCCGCCCGTCCGCAAGACAGGATGACTCGGCAAATACGGTGCAAGACTCTTGTTGACACAAATGGGTCCCATGCCCGGTCCGCCGCCGCCGTGTGGAATCGCAAACGTTTTATGCAGGTTCAAGTGGCAGACATCCGCACCAATCTTGCCTGGACTCGTCAAACCAACTTGGGCATTCATGTTCGCGCCGTCCATATAAACTTTGCCGCCTCTATCGTGGATGATTTTACAAATCGTTTTAATCTCTGTTTCAAAAACACCATGTGTTGATGGATAGGTCACCATCAAACAAGACAATTGCGCCGCATGTAAATCGGCTTTCGCCAATAAATCGGCTACATCAATATTGCCTTTTTCGTCGCAAGCAACTACGACAACTTCCATGCCCGCCATCACCGCACTTGCGGGATTCGTGCCATGCGCCGATGCAGGTATCAAGGCAATCTTTCGATCCATGTCGCCTTTTGCCTCATGGTACGCCTGAATCACCAATAAACCCGCATATTCGCCCTGTGCACCTGAGTTGGGTTGCAAAGAACATGCGTCAAAACCCGTACATTCACACAACCATTGTTCTAATTCATGGATGATTTTCAAATACCCTTTCGTCTGACGGGCAGGCGCGTAAGGATGAATATTCGCAAACGCTTCCCAACTCACAGGCAATAATTCTGCTGCTGCATTCAATTTCATCGTGCATGAACCCAATGAAATCATGGAATGGGTCAAGGATAAGTCCTTGTTTTCCAATCGTTTAAGGTAACGCATCATTTCCGTTTCGGTATGATACGAGTTGAAAACGGGGTGCGTCAAAAACGGCGTAGCACGCGGCAACCCAATTTTCATATTATTTTTAGGAATATCTAATCCAAAATCAAAAGCGGCATTGCCAAAAGCAGTGGTGGTTGCTTGCGCAAATATTTTGACGACGCGTTCCAATTCAGCGCGATGATGCGTTTCATCCACACTAATCGTCAAATAATTTAAACAAAAATGGAAATTGACCCCCGAATCCGAAGCAATTTTTTGGATTTTGCGCAAAATATCGGGTGGCGCAATGATTTTCAATGTATCGAAGAAGTTGACATTGCTATTTTTAAAACCTAATTTTGACAATGCCGATTCCAAGGCAACAGCAGATTGATGAACGCGTTCCGCAATCGCCCGAATCCCAGTTTGCCCATGATAGGTGGCATACATGCCCGCCATAATCGCCAATAATGCCTGTGCCGTACAAATATTAGAAGTCGCTTTTTCGCGGCGAATGTGTTGTTCGCGGGTTTGCAACGCCATTCTGAGGGCAGGTTTGCCATGCGCATCCGTCGAAACGCCAATGATTCGACCTGCAATCACGCGTTTAAACTCGTCTTTCGTAGCAAAAAAGGCTGCATGCGGCCCGCCAAAACCCATTGGAACTCCAAAACGTTGCGAATTACCCACGACTGCATCTGCCCCCCATTCTCCTGGCGGTTGCAACAAAGCAAGGCTCAATAAGTCGGTTGCGACCGTCACATAGACTTGTTTTGCCGCCGCTTCTGCCGTCAAAGCCCGATAATCTTCCACTGCGCCATCCATATTGGGATATTGCAAGAGGATACCAAAGGTCTTATCCGACCAAACCATTTTATGAATATTGCCAACGATAACATTGATTTTCAACGGTTTAGCGCGACTTTTCAATAC